>JAITEW010000177.1 GCA_031281855.1 Treponema sp. | reverse complement strand
CTTACAGAATAATTTTGAAAAGCAATAACATTCCCTAAGATAGGGATATAGTAAAAAATGGTAAAAAGCATTATGGGAACGAGGGAAAAGAGATAGAGCTCCCAAGTCCTGTATAATGGCTTCCCCGGGCCAAACTTTTTCACCGGTACTTTGCGGTCTGCAGTCATAGATTGATGGTAAATCCGTTTTTTCTACCGGTAAAGCTGTTATATTTGACATTTAATGATCAGTTTTTGACATTTTTACACCATCCGGGCAGGCTAGGCGAATTTATCGCCAATCTTCATAATTTTTTAACAATTCCGTTGTATCCTGTCTGTAGAGGATGAGGAACTTAATGGAAACCGGAACACTGACCAAGAAACTGTATATCGATGGCATGACCTGCGTGAACTGTCAGAACAGGATCGGGCAAAAACTGCGCGGCGCCCCAGGGGTCGAAGAGGCGGAAGTCAGCTACAACACAGGGACCGCGACGGTAACCTATAACGCGTCGGTTATCACGATTCAGGAAATCGCCGCTATTATCGAAGACCTTGGCTATTCGGTACCCAGCGGCGCAACGGCCTCCGGGGAAAGCCCCGGAAAACCCCAGGCGGATTACCGGAAGATAGGCGTACTCATACTCTGTTTTTCCCTGTTCGTCCTGCTTCAGCATGCCGGTTTTCTTGGGTTTTTCAATTCCTTCCCGCTTGCCGAAGTCGGCATGGGCTACGGCATGCTGTTCCTCATCGGCGTGATAACTTCGGTCCACTGTGTCGCCATGTGCGGGGGCATCAACCTTTCCCAGTGCATCCCCCAGGCCCCAGGCGCGGACAACGCCGCGGCTCTTAAGCCCAGCCTGCTCTACAACCTGGGGCGGGTCGTTTCCTATACCGCCGCAGGCGTCCTGGTAGGGGCCCTGGGATCGGCTGTCAGTTTTTCCGGGGTTATGAAAGGGGCGGTCCAGCTTGCGGCCGGGGTGTTCATGATCCTGATGGGCGTCAACATGCTGGGGGTTTTCCCGGGTTTAAGGCGCTTCAATCCGCGGATGCCCCGGATCTTTGCCCGCAAAATCGACAGCGAAAGGCGGAAAGGCGGTCCCCTTTACATCGGCCTCCTTAACGGCCTTATGCCCTGCGGGCCTCTGCAGGCCATGCAGCTCTACGCCCTTTCCACCGGCAGCCCCCTCAAAGGCGGCCTTTCAATGCTGATTTTCAGCCTCGGGACCGTACCCCTCATGTTCGGCCTTGGAGCCCTGAGTTCCGTTCTGAGCAGGAAGTTCACCAAAACGGTAATGGCCGCAGGAGCCGCGCTGGTGGTGATCCTGGGCCTGGTCATGTTTTCAAACGGCTGGAACCTTTCGGGCTTAGGTTCGCTTCAGGATATAGCAGGCGGCTTCAGCAGGACGCCTCAGCCCGCGGCGGGGAGCGGGAACCGGGGAGGAACGGTTATTGAAAACGGCGTCCAGATTGTAAACTCCGTCCTTTCTCCGGGCGGGTATCCGGCCATTACGGTTCAGGCGGGCATCCCGGTAAAGTGGACCATCAACGCCCCGCAGGGAAGCATCAACGGATGCAACAACCAGGCGATCATCCGGGAGTACGGCATCGAGATCCGCTTCCGCCCTGGGGACAACGTGGTTGAATTTACCCCCACAAAGACCGGGACCTTCAGGTATAGCTGCTGGATGGGGATGATCCGCAGTTCCATCACCGTAGTGGAACCAGGCGCCGATTCCGGCGTCCCAGTCGCGCAGAACGAAACCAAGCCCGTCCCGGCAGGGGTCGTTATTCCTGCGGACGATCTCGCCATAGCGGAGCTTAACAGCGAAGAAGGCTATCAGGTTGTGGAGATAAACCTGCGGGACGACGGCATATTCCCGGCAGTCGCGGTGGTCCAGCGCTTTGTGCCGGTCCGCTGGGTGATCAATAACGAGTCCCTGGACCAGGGGAATTCCTCCCTGCTGTTCCCGGTGTATGTTACCAAAGTACCGATGACCCAGGGCGAGAACGTTATCCAGCTCCTGCCCAGGGAGGACTTCGATTTTTCCACTGCCGATAACGTGTTCTACGGCCTTATCAAAACCGTGGACGACATCGGCAATTTCGATCCCGCTGCGGTTAGAGCCGCGGCAACAGGATGGGAGACCTTAATCTACCCTGAAGAGTATTTTGACGCCCGTCCCGGCGGCGCGGGATGCTGCAGATAACGAACCCCTCAATACGAGGCATAACGAGGCATAACAATTTAAAGGCAGGTAGTTGAAATGAAAACGAAAATGAACACAAAAATGAAAAAGAATCTGAGGCTGCTGGGTTTGCTGGTTTTGGTTTTTGCAGGCTCTGCCCGGCTGTTTTCCCAGTCCCCCGGAGCCCTGAACACGGTCAAGCCGTCAATTGCCGACAAGGACCTGGTCATCAATATCGCGGAACTGAGCGGGAACGCGGTGTTTTACCCTGTTGACATCAACGGCACCCGTATGGAGGTGCTGGCTGTCAAGGCGCCGGACGGCACCATCAGGACGGCCTTCAACACCTGCCAGGTCTGTTACGCCTCGGGCAGAGGCTTCTACAAGCAGCAGGGCACGGTCCTGGTATGCCAGAACTGCGGCAACCGGTTCAGGATGAGCCAGGTGGAAGTCCGGTCCGGGGGCTGTAACCCGGTACCCATTTCAAAGGATAATAAAACGGTGACTGACACCACTATCACCATAAGCAAGGAATTCCTGGCCAGAGCCAAAGACATATTCGCCAGATGGAAAAGGAGCTAGGATGGAAACCCATGTTTTAAGCATACAGGGAATGACCTGCGCCGCCTGCGTCCAGCGGGTCGAAAAGGCAATCCGGAAACTGGAAGGCGTAGAAAGCGCTTTTGTCAATCTCGCGACCGAAAGAGCCACTATCGCCTACAATCCCGGAGCCCTGCGGATTTCGGCAATAAAAGAGGCTGTGGAAAAGGCAGGCTACAAGGCCCTGGAAGTTTCCAAAACCGGCGCGGACCAGGACAAGCTCAGGAAGGAAAAAGCCATAAAGATCCTGTGGACAAAATTCATTATATCCGCTTCTTTCGCTCTGCCCCTCTTGTACATCGCCATGGTCCCTATGATCAAATGGGTAAACCTCCCGTTCCCCAAAGCCCTGGCTCCCATGAACTTCCCCTTTATCTACGCCCTTGCGGAACTGGTCCTGGTGATCCCTGTTATCGCCGTAGGCTTCCGCTTCTATACCGTAGGCTTCAAAGCCCTGGTACGCCGGAGCCCCAACATGGATTCCCTTATCGCCGTAGGAACCTCAGCGGCGGTCATCTACAGCGTCTACGGCATTTTCCGCATATACCAGGGAGACTTCATGGCCGTCGAGTCCCTGTACTTTGAAACCGCCGGGGTTATCATCACCCTGATACTCCTGGGCAAATCCCTTGAGGCGGTATCCAAAGGCCGCACCAGCGAAGCCATAAAAAAACTCATGGGCCTGGCGCCAAAAACCGCCACTATCATCCAGGACAACGAGGAAAAGGAAATCCCCATAGACGACGTTGAGATAGGCGACATAATCGTAGTAAAGCCCGGCGCCAAGATCCCTGTAGACGGAACCGTCACCCAGGGGCACACGGCCATCGACGAATCCATGCTCACAGGCGAAAGCATGCCGGTAGACAAAAAGACAGGCGACGCGGTTTACGCGGCGACGCTGAACACTACAGGTCTTATCAGGTTCAGAGCGGACAAAATCGGCGGCGATACCGCGCTGGCCCGGATCATCAAACTCGTGGAAGACGCCCAGGGGTCCAAAGCTCCTATCGCCCAGTTAGCCGACATCGTGTCCGGTTATTTCGTGCCCATAGTCTGCGCCATTGCGGTGCTTGCCGGCATTGCCTGGTTCGCCGCAGCCTCCTCGGGCCTTACCGCCTTGCCGCCCGGAAAATCGCCCCTCGAATTTTCCCTTACGATTTTCATCTCTGTGCTGGTTATCGCCTGCCCCTGCGCCCTGGGCCTCGCGACCCCTACAGCCATCATGGTAGGAACCGGGAAAGGCGCGGAAAACGGCATCCTCATCAAAGGCGGCGAAGCCCTGGAGACTACGCACAAAATAAACGCCATTGTCTTTGACAAAACCGGACCCATCCCGGAAGGCACGCCCAGAGTAACCGACGTGATAGTTATAGAGGGGGGGGGAGGGCTCCCCCCTCGCTCCAGCCCCGCCTCAGGCGGGTCTTCCGCTTCC
>JAITEW010000078.1 GCA_031281855.1 Treponema sp. | reverse complement strand
ATGATATTATGGATTTTTCCATCTGTCAAGTGCTTTTTTTAAAAATATACATTTTCCTCGTTGAAAAAAGCCGGGTATGGTATACTTGGTACTATAATATACTATTATTGGGCTTCACCCCATATCGCTCATCCGTTCCATAGGAGACACGATCTCCGTAACCCTGACGCCGAAGTTCTCATCGATTACCACTACCTCGCCTTTGGCGATGAGTTTGTGGTTTACGAGAATGTCCACCGGTTCGCCGGCCAGTTTGTCCAGCTCTATGATGGTTCCTTCTCCCATGCCCAGGATGTCTTTGATGAGTTTCCGGGTGCGGCCTAACTCAACGGTCATCTCCATGTAAACGTCCATGATAAGGCCGATGTTTCCCGCTTCCTGGGCAGAAGCCCGGGGCATCAGGTTAGGGAACTGGACGGATTGCACGTTAGCCGGCGAACCCATTCCCATCCCCATGTTAGGCATACCCATGCCGCCGCCCATAACAGGCATAGAGGCTCCCATGTTGGGCATTGCCTGCCCCATTCCCATAGCGGGCGCGCCGCCCATGCCGGACATTCCCATGGAAGCCATGCCGTTGTCCATTGCGGCCGCCATTGGCGCCGCTGTTTCGCCGCCAAGAGCCCTGGCAATATCGGAAGCAACGCCCGGACCCAGGACTTCCCAGATCTGGTGGGTTTTTCCGTCTCCCAGATCCAACTGGTACAGGGCGCTGGCAAACTCGCCGCCCGGAAGAGCCGCTACCGCCTTGGGCACGTTGGTCCCTTCAGGGGTAACAGCGGCAATGGACTTGTTTCCCGTTTTGTTGGTTAGCGCGGTGATTTCAGTGCCTGTGAACTGGGATATAAGCTCGTTGATAATGGACATGGCCATATCGTCAAGCTCGATATTCTCTTCTTTGTTGGCCAAACCGGCTATGGCTTTGGCTGTAGCTTCAGGGAGGATAAAAAGATGCTCACCAGGGAAACCTGAGTTAAAATCCGCCTTGACTACTGTTACCGTGTCAGGCAGCTGGCCGAGCATGGCTTCCCGGTTGGTAAAACCCACCTGGAGCCCCTTGAAAGCCGCAGAGGACGCGGTGATCATGGCGATATTGGAAGACTCGGCGTCCAGATTGGAAGAAAGGAAATCCTGAAGGGCCTTCCGGTCAGTTTCGGCCCCGGAGGCCGCCGCTGCCGGAGCCGGCGTAGGGCTTCCCATGCTGCCGGAGTCCACTCCTGCTAACAATGCGTCTATTTCATCCTGCGAAAGAGCGCCGTCGCTCATAATGATTCCTCCCCTTCGGTCGCGAGTTCTTCAAATTCTTCCTGTTCGAGTTCGGCGATTTTTTTGATCACCTGCACCGCCATTTTCTTTCCAATGACCCCGGGCCTGCACAGGAACTTTTTCTTGTTGCCTATGTTCAGGGAATAAGGATCGCCGATCCGGGTGTTGTACAGCCTCACTACATCACCTACCTGGAGGGAAAGCACATCCCTGACAGGGACGTTTATTTTTCCGATTTCGGCTACAACATTAACATCGACTGTTGCGAGCTTGTCCTTTAATACATTGAGGTTTTCCGTAGTAGCCCCGCGGCGTACAGAAGAGTACCAGAACTGGGCAGAGAGCTTAGTACTAATCGGCTCTATCGTGAGGTAGGGAATACAGAAGTTCATCATCCCTTCCACGTCGCCTACTTTTGTTTCCAGGGTTACCAAAACAACCATTTCCGAGGGCGGCACGATCTGGGCGAACTGGGGGTTCGTGTCGATCTGCCCCAGCCTGGGCCGCAGGTCGATAACCGTGGTCCAGGCCTCCCGCATGTTCCCAAGGATACGGACAATGATGCCTTCCATGACAGACGTTTCGATATCCGTAAGCTCATGCTGGCCCTTGGTGCCTTCGCCGACGCCCCCGAAAAGGCGGTCGATAATGGAGAAAGTTACCGCAGGGTCGATTTCCAGGATGGCGTTGCCTTTGAGGGGGTCCATGTTGATGATTGCCAGGGTAGTAGGTGTCGGGATGGAACGGATGAATTCCTCGTAGGTTAGCTCGTCTACCGATGCGACATGAACGTGAACCATGGAACGGAGCTGGGCCGAAAGGCTGGTAGTAGTTAAACGGGCAAAGGTCTCGTGCATAATAGAGAGCGTACGGATCTGTTCTTTGGAGAATTTAGCCGGGCGTTTGAAGTCATAGATCTTGATTTTCCGGGTATCCGCAACAGGCCTGAAATCCTCAGGCTCCGTATCCCCGGCGTTTATAGCCGTTAATAACTGGTCTATTTCTTCCTGGGACAGTACTTCGGTCATTGAATAAAAAACCTCCGGTTTTTTATTTCAGAGCTTTGGCGGCGCCAAAACTCCAATTAGCTGCGATGAGTTTGTCCCGATTATACCATAAAACCAGCATTCGATAATCCCCCCACCTCTCCTGGCATAGAAGGTTTTCGTTACATCTCCATTACGTCCAACTGGTTGAACAGTATTATCCGCGCCTTCGCCGAATTCAGCACCCGGGTATTCAGGGCTTCGAGGATTTCCTGTTTCAGCCGGGCTTCGTTTTCGGGTTGAAGCTCGGCGGCCATCCTGGACCGGAAGAAACTCCGCACAAAGTCCCGCAGTTCGTAAAGCCTTCCGGTAAATTCCGAAGCCGCGGCGTTGTCGTTCATGTCATAGCCGATTACCATATCCACTACCACCGAGTACGGGACAGGATCCTTGGTTCCTGTCCGTATAAGGCCGATAGCGGTATACATGGAATACTGGGGCCTGGCGCCTACATAAGGGGAATTCTCGGGGATCACTGTCTGGGATTGCCCGCTTTTATTGAGAATGTTATAAGTAATGACCGACACAGTGACAATAAATATCAAAGCTCCCAGGCCGATAGCCGCAAATTTGAGCAAATTCGGCAGCAGCGCCGCAATACCGGAAGGTTTTTTCGCGCCTGTATCTATTCCGCCTGAATCACCGCTGTCAAGATCAAGTTCATCAGCATCGCCCATAGTTAATTACCTCCGCACTTCTCATCATAAATGCCCTTCATCCAGTATAATAATGTCTACGCGCCGGTTGTAGGCCCTGCCTTCAGGGGTGCTGTTTGAACTGACCGGCATGGTATCCGCGAAACCGGCTACCTGGAAACGCCGTTCGTCAACCCCAAAGGCGGTCAGGTAGCGGAGCACCGCGATGGCCCGCTCTGAAGAGAGCTGCCAGTTATCCTGCCAGGGGCCCGCGGGGTCCACGTCAACCGAATCCGTATGCCCTTCGACGCGGAATTTCTTTCCTCTGACCTCATCGGAATTCAGAAGCCCCGCGACGCCGAGGAGTATGCTCCTGGTTTCCTCGATATTGATCCTTGCGCTGGCGGGATTAAAAAAGGCGTCCGAAGCCAGGCTTATCACCAGTCCCCGCTCGTCATGGGTAAGCTTTACCTTGTTGGACTTTACCTCGGGATTGAAAAGGCTTATCGCCTTTCTGAGGGCAGTTCCCAGGGAGCGGCCAAAGTCGGTAGCAGGGAGGGACATGATCGTGTTGCCCAGATCGGCGCTTTTGCCCTTCGAAAGCGTATTCCCCCCGGTGCTGGCCCCCATCCCGGCGTTGGTGAAAGCCGAGACCATAGCCGCAAGCTGCGCGGGATCCACGTCGTCAGGATTATAAAGCATGACAAAGAAGCACATCATGAGGGAAACCAAGTCGGAGTAAGTAGTGATCCACTCGGCGCTGGCGCTGCCGGCATCGGGCTTCTTTTTCTTGGCCATGTCCTAATCCTTGAGGAATTCGGCTTCCGCGGATTTGCGGTCCGTAGGGGTAAGGTACGAAAGGAGCTTGGTTGCGAGAATTCTCGGGTTATCCCCTGCCTGTATAGAAAGAATGCCTTCGATCATCATTTCCTTGACTTTTGATTCATTGGCGTCCTGGGCTTTGAGCTTGCCGGCCATGGGTATCATAAAGAGGTTTGCTATAACGGAGCCGTACAGGGTTGTGATAAGGGCGACGGCCATGTTGGTACCCAGGGAGCTTTTGTCTTCCATGTTTTTCAACATAGCGATAAGGCCGATAACAGTTCCCAGCATCCCGAGGCCCGGCGCCAGACTTCCCCACATGTTGACCATGGATATTTTCGCCACATGCCGTTCCTGGATCTGGTTGAGTTCCGTTTCCATAAGGGAACGGATGATCTCGGCGTCGGTGCCGTCCACCACAAGACGGAGGCCTTTTTTCATAAACTCGTCGTCCAGATCCTCCAGTTCCTCTTCCAAAGCGAGCAGCCCCTCGCGCCGGGCCTTTTCGGACATTGCCATGAGTTTTTGTATAATGCCCTGTTCGTTCAGGTTAGGAACCTTGAAGGTCAGGCCCAGGGTGCTGAATATCCCAATGGAGGAAGAAAGATTACTAAAAGTAAAAAGGCCGAAATAGGACCCCAGTACGACGATAAAGACCGACGGAATATCGATATAGGTCATGAGTCCGGTTCCTCCGGAGATGATACCCACGCCGACCATGGCGAAACAGCCTATAACCCCGATTATAGTTGATATGTCCACTATCTGCTCCTCATCCTACTCCTCATTTTTGAAATAACCAATGCGCCTGCGGTATTCCACAATGCGTTCGATTACTTCGTCAACCTTTTCAAGAACGACAACGGATTTGCCCGACAGCATCATCAGGGTGGTGTCGGGCCGCACCTCTATGTATTCAATCTGGTGAGGGTTGATGAAGTACTCTTTCCCGTTAAGCCTGGTTACCTTAATCATTATGCCCTTCTAAAAAACGCCGTATACTACCGTTTCAGCGTCAGGAGTTCCTGCAGGAGCTGGTCGGCGGTTTGGATGGTCCTGGAATTCACCTGGAAACCGCGCTGGGTGATGATCATGTCCGTGAGCTGATCGGCCATGTCTACGTTGGACATTTCCAGGGCCCCTGCCAGGATCTTGCCCTTGCCGGCTATGCCCGAAGGGCCGATATTGGCGGCCCCTGAGTTGTTGCTTACCCTGAAGGTGTTGTCCCCGGTTTTTTCGAGCCCCCCCTGGTTGGGGAAGCTCGCCAGGGCCACCTGGCCCAGAACCCTGGTGGTGCCGTTGGAGAAGATGCCGGTGATGATCCCGGAACCGTCGATCTTGAAGTTGTCCATGTAGCCCATAGTGCGGCCGTCCTGGGTCACTGCCTTTGAGGAGCTCTGCTCCGCGAACTGGGTAATGGAATTGACCGTGCTGCCCACAGTGCCCAGGTTAAGGGTGAAGTTCTGGCGTACTATAGCCCCGTCGTCACCGGGAGTGGCGCTCTGCACGTCGTAGCCTATGTTCATAAGCACCTCCCCTTCGCCGCCGGACTCGTTCCCGGCGCCGTCCGCCGCAGAAAGGAGGGTTCCATTATTGGAGAAGGTTACGTTAAAGACCGAAGCCCCCCCGGGGGCCGGAGGCGCTTCGCCAAGGCCGATAGAGGCGTTGGTGGGCACCGGGTTTTCGGGGTCCACGGTTACCGAAGCGTTCCAGGAGTTGTTCACCCCGGGCACGCGGGTAAATTCCACCCTGAGCTGGTGAACGTCGCCGAAAGAATCGTTGATCTTTATTGACGTTGACCAGGTCCCTTCCCGGATCTGGAGTTCATTGGCCCCTTCAGGAACTTCAGCGGTCCGTTTGTCCAGGTTACAGGCGAAGTTCACCATAGAAGTGGCCCTGGCGGGATCTTTGGCGCCTATGGGGATAACCAGGTTTTCCACGTCCCTGGAAACGTCCAGAATCTGGGTCCCGTCTATGTCCTGGGCCATCCATCCCTGGACCATCATGCCGTTAGCTGGGTTCACCAGGGTGCCGTCCTCATCTACATTGAAAGTCCCCGCGCGGGTATAGAGGAAGGTCCCGCGGTCGTTGAGCAC
>JAITEW010000372.1 GCA_031281855.1 Treponema sp. | reverse complement strand
ATGGTGGAATCTATGGTAGAAACCGGAAAAATGTCCGGAGGCTACATGATGTGTATCGGGAACCATATCCCCTGGAACGTGTCCCCCCAGGGGATCAAGCGGTATCTGGACTTATCGGAGGAACTCGCTTACCGTTGAAACAAGCTCAAAGGAGAACATTTCTATGACAGACCATATACTCAACTTTAACACCCCTTCGATAAACGGATGGATTGAGGGGCTTCCGGTTGGCAACGGCAGGCTCGCGGCTATGTCCTGGCAGGACGGCGGCGAGGATGTTCTTATTATTAACCACGAATGGCTCTGGCGGGGGGTGAACAGAAACCGGAAGCCCGAAAACAACGCGGAGCATCTGGAATTCGTGCGGTCGCTGCTGAAAAAAGGCGATTATTTCAGAGCCGGCCTTTTCGCGAATCTTTACTTTGGCGGCAGCGGGGGCATGTCGGCGGAAAAAGGCCGGGTCGATCCGTACCAGCCCGCAGCGGAACTGCGCTTCAGGTCCGGTAAGGAAAGCCCCTTTGTTTCACGGTCCCTGGATATACGCCGGGGCGCGGCTTCTGTCGAACGCGGCGGCGGCGCGCCTTTGACCGCCAGGGTTTTCGCCGACTGCGTGTCGGGGCTTATCTACGCCCTGTGGCAGTCAAAAGACGGCGCTGTCCTGGAGGGGGGGCTCAGGCTGTCCAGGCCGGAAGACAAAGACGCCGATACCCGGATAGACGTATCGCGCAGCAGGATGACCCTGGACTGCGCTTTTCACGGGGGGATCAGTTACCGACTTGTCGCGGAAATCGCCACCGACGGAACGGCCGCCGCCGCAGGAGATCGCATACAAGTTTCCGGGGCGTCTTACCTGTGCTGTATCGTCAATATAGGAACCTCAGTCAAGGGCATTGAGGAAGAGTTGGGGAAATACCGGCCCGCCGTTTCTGACCCGGCTGAGGCGGAACGGCGGCATGCCGAAAAATTCTCTTCAGTGATGGATCGTATCGGCTTTGAACTTGGGAGCCCTTCCGGTTCGGCGGGCGATTCGCTTCCTATTGAAGAACGGGTGGCGCTAATGAAAAAAGGCGCAGTAGACAACGGTCTCTGCGCCCTGTACTACCACTTCGGCAGGTATCTCCTGGTCTCGTCAACCATCTGCGGCGAGCTGCCGCCGAACCTCCAGGGTAAGTGGAACGACAGGATCGATCCCCCCTGGGAATGTGATTATCATTTCGATATTAACCTGCAAATGAACCACTGGCTGGCCGAGCCCTGTGATATGGGCGAATGCGCCGATAAGCTGCTGCGTTATGCTGAAAGCTTTTACGAGAGCGGCGCCCTGGCGGCTAAGAGCCTTTACGGATGCAGGGGCATTTACCTCCCTATCCAAACCGATGTCTGGGGCGTTTCGACCCCGGAGTCCTTCGGCTGGGCGGTGTGGATCGGCGCTGCGCCCTGGATAGCCTGGCATTTCTGGCAGCGCTACGTCTATTCGGGGGACAGGGACTTCCTTAAAAACAGGGCGTACCGTTTTTTCAGCGAAGTCGCCATGTTCTATGAAGACTATCTTGTGGAAGATGAAAAAGGGGTGTTCCAGATCATGCCGAGCCAGTCGCCTGAAAACCGGTTTGCCGGCGCGGGGGCTATCAATCTTCCGGTAACTATCGGTATTTCGTCGGCAATGGACGTACAGCTCTGTTACGACGCTTTGAGTTACGCCATTGACACCGCGGAGATCCTCGGTGTTGATTCTGAAAAGGTCTCAAAATGGAAGGATCTGCGAAAACGTCTTCCCCCCTTCGGCATCGGCGGCGACGGGAGGCTCCTGGAATGGAACGGGGAAAAAGAAGAAGTTGAGCCCGGCCACCGCCACGCTTCCCACCTCTACGGCGTATATCCTTCGGAACTTTTCACTGCTGAAAAACGGCCAGCCCAGTACGCGGCGGCGCTGAAATCCCTGGAGTACCGCCTGGCCCACGGCGGCGGCCATACCGGCTGGAGCCGTTCCTGGACTGCGGCCTTCATGGCGCGGTTCGGCAAAGCAGAAGGCTTCTACGAGCACTACACGGCCCTGATCAAGGACTTTGCCACCATGACCCTTCTGGACACCCACCCCCTGGGAGGCTGGACGCCGCCTGTGTGCTTCCATATCGACGGCAATTTCGGCGGCGTCGCTGCGGTAAACGAGGCCCTGGTCCGCTGTGTAGACGGAAAGATCCATCTCCTCAAGGCCCTGCCCAAAGCCTGGCCGGACGGCAGGATAAGGGGCGTCAAAACTCCCGGCGGCCACACTGTGGACATTGTATGGAAACAGGGCAAAGCCGTTTCGGTAGACCTCACCCTGGGCTATGCGGGGGAAGCCGTGGTCTGCGTAAATAACAGGGAACAGCGCGTAAGAGGGAATCCCGGTGACAGAACCGGCATTGAAGTATGAGCTTGTTCCAAAAGCTGAAGTTTTGAAACAGCCTCGAATATAAAATTGCTGGATTCCCGAAAAAACTATCGAAAAAACTTGACATCCTCCAAAATGGGTATATACTTTTATGATCAGTCTATGCGCTATGCGCAAAAACGGCCTCTGGCGCATAAAAACGTGAAATGCAGGCGAATGGCTGCACAATATTTTTGCCACTTCCAACCCTAACGCAGACATTGTCAATATCAACCTGGCATGGTCTTCTGCTACCGACAAGGCGGTGAATTTTCTGGAATACATGGACCAGAAAAGCCCCTATTCCAGCGGCAAGTGGCGGGACCAGTTCAACTTCCAGCTCCAGACCGTGGATCTGACCAGGCAGGATTTGTTATCCCTCAGCCTGGAATCGGTCCAGGTACTCTGGGAATACAACAAGGATATTTTTGCCAA
>JAITEW010000362.1 GCA_031281855.1 Treponema sp. | reverse complement strand
CTGACCGCTATCCAGGTCTGGCTTTCCGAAGGGCCTTCGCCCTGCCTCTGTGAAAAATGCGCGGGGAAAGAACAGTTTGTTCTGGAAACGGCTATGCTGGTGCGGGTCTTTACCCGCATCCGGGAAAAGCGCCCTGACGTAACCTTTGAGATATTGCTGACCCAGGGGAGCTTTCCGCAGAACGACAAGATCTGCGCCATGGTTCCCGATTTTGTCCGGGTGGTCTATTACGACGGCGGCCGCACGTATAACTCCGACCGGAAGCCGATGATTTACGATACGCTGGCCGGATATGCGCAAAAAGGCGGCAAACTGGGGGTCTATCCCCAGATCACCCACTCATGGCGCGTCGTGTTCCCCTGGAGCGGCCCCGACTTTATCCGTTACCGTTGCGGGGAGTTTGCGGGCAAGCGGCTGGATAAAGCCATTGGCTTCGCCCTGCCGGATAACGACTATTATCATACCAATATAGCCGCCTGGGCGGAATGGCTGTGGAACAAGGACGGCCGGGACATAGACGCGTTCCTACGGGCCTGGGCCATAAAGAAAGGTTATGAACCGGAAAGGTATGTGCGCTGGAACGGGCTTCAGCGGGAAGCGGCCTGGGATCTGGCGGCCAGCCGGTTTCTCCTGTCCATGGTATTCTGCTATCCCATCGTCCTGAAACAAGCCGAAGTCTTTGCCGACCACCGGATCGAGCTGGCAAATTTTACTTCTATTGATAATATCGGCGGCCAGATCGAAAAGAGCCGGGCAGCCCTGGCCTGCGCCGAAGAGGCGGGTTTTGCGGAAGAGCGGCTTGAAAGTTTGTGTATCCTCAACGCGCTTATCTGCTGCCGGTCTTATGAAAAACTCTTCGGCGGGGAAAAAACAGCTGATACCGGGGATATCAAAAGGGCTTACGATGATCTCCATGAGGCTGCTTTGGAATTGTACCGCCGGATTCTGGAATGGGACGATCTCTGCCGGCAACCGCAGAATCAGCAGTCCTCCGCGGTTGTGGATACTGCGACAGTACTACTGCGTCTTATGGACGCCGGTTACGATACCCTGAAGGCGGCGGCCGGAACCGAAGGTTTGGGCGGCGGCAGGGAAACCTGCGTCTATCACAAACTCGGACAGTGGGATATATCCCTTTTTAAGGGCGGCCCGAAACAGATTCTGAGTTACGATGTTACGGAACTGGCTGCCGAACCGGGGGTCTATCACGGCTGTTTCGATTTTATCAAATCCGCTTCCAGTACGGAAATCAACAGTCTGAGGGTTTACGAAGAATTACCCGGCGGTTCCCGAAATCTGATTGCCGAGGCTGTTCCCAATAAACGGCTTAACCAGTTTGAACCCTGGTGTGAACTGTTGTTTTCGATTAATACTGCTGCTGTTCATAACGGACGGCGGACATTGGAAATCGGACTTACCGGTCCTGAGAACACCGGTACAACCTGCGCGGGAATCGCCGGTGTCCGGGGGCCTATGAACCGGTAAAAACAAACAGGTAATTAAAATGCGGTTGCCCTCGGTCCTCCTCCCAGCCTTGCGGACAAGCCCTTAAAGGTCCAGCGAAAAGACCTTGCTGTTCCTGGAGCGGTCGTAAACGAGGCGCTTTTTTTCAGGAAGGCTTTCCACAGAGGCTTCACGGAAACTCAGGGCCTCGAACCAGTCGTGGGTGCGGGTAGTGAGGACGAAGACCCGCGACAGGCCGGCTTTTTTCGCCTTCTCGATAAGGTAGCGGACAACGCGCCGGCCAAGGCCCATATTGGCGTACGCGGGGTCCGACGCTATCGCCGCGATTTCGCCCTGGTTTTCGCCCCAGTCGTGCAGGGCCCCGCAGGCGTGGATCTGGCCGTCGATTTCGAACACCGCGTAATCCTGTTTTTTACCTTGGATGTCCTCAGGCGTCCGGCGCAGGAGTATGCCCTGCTGCATAAGGGGCTCCATAAGGCGGAGCACATCCGGGACATCCTGGCTCCGCAGGGCGCGGATGGATTCGTACTCGTCAGCGTAGACCATGGTGCCGGCGCCGAGGTTGGAGAAAAGTTCCTTCAATACCGCCCCTTCTTCACCGCCGTTGATGATATGGACCCGTTCAATTCCGGCAATAGACGCCTTGATAGCCAGGGCCAGTTCGCCAAGGGCCTTGTCGTCCTTTTCCCTGAGAGGCGAGTTCAGTTCCATGATCTTAGCAGCCTCCTGGGGGGTAAGCCTGATGATCCGGCCCTGCTCCCCGATTTCGATGCTCTCAGGGATTTCGTAAACGCCTTTTTTCACCCCTCCGCTCAGGGAAATGATGAAGAGCTTTACCGCCCCGAGGCTGGTCGCAGCAGAGAGCGCGATCTCATCGCTGGGCACGTTGTAGGGCCTGCCCGCAGGGCTCCAGCCTATGCAGGGGAGTATGGGCACCATGCCCAGTTCCAGCACCCGGCGTATAGACTCGATGTAGAACTTGTCCACAGCCCCGGTATGTTCCATATCGGCGCCGCCTATTACCCCCAGCCCCCTGGCGCGGACAAAATTCCCTACTATTGCGTCCACCTGGCTTCCTGAAAAGCCGGTCATGAACCGGGCCGCTACGTGGAAGGCCGCCATTTCCACAAAAGGCATGGCTTCTCCGGTAGTGATCCGCGCCGGGCCGCTGTAGCCTGAAATAATGCCGTATTCTTTAAGAACCGCATCGATCCATTCCTTGGCCCCAGGTACGATCACCACCCGGAACCCGGTCTTGGACAGCAGGGCCAGATCCTTTATCAGAGAAGGGAAGAGGGGGTCTTCGGTAACAGGAAAATCGATTTTGAACACCATAGTGGACCCGTCAAAACGGCTCTGGTAATGAAAGGCCTCTCTGATAAGATCCACTTGTGACCATGTTTTGCTCATACCAACAATTTTAGTACAAAACAGAAAAAGGCGCTATGCGCCCTTTGAGGCCGCCTTCCAGAGGCGGCCGGGACGCTGTTTTTTAATAAAGAGCTTCTCTCAGATTTTGCAGGTTTTGGGACATGAGGCCGTAATAGTTCTCGCCGCGGTCAAAATCTCTTTTGGAAATATTATGGACCGCATGGAGCAGCATTTTTTTTGCTCCTGTTTCTTCGCAGATAGTATCGGCGATTTTTTCGTTAGAAAGCTCAATGTGGAATACTACAGGGATCTTTTCGGCCCTGACCTTGTCAACCAGAAAAGCTACGGTAGCGGCGCTGCATTCGGTCTCGGTGGAACAGCCCGGGAAGGCGGCAAAGTAACTGAGGCCGTAGGCATCGGCAAAATACCGGAACGGGAAACGGTCGCCGAATATAAAGGTCTTCCGTTTCGCGCCGTTTACCATATTCCGGAACGACGTATCCAGATCCGCCAATTTCGCCAGATAAGACGCTGTGTTTTTTTCATACTCCGCAGCGTTAGGCCTGTCCCGCTGCGCCAGGGCTCCGGAGATTTTTTGCACAATGAGCTGCGCGTTTTTCGGAGAAGTCCAGACGTGTTCGTCGTATTCAGGCCCTTCGGCTTCCTCTTCCTCCTCTTCTTCCATTCCTTCGACTACCACTTCTTCAACCACTTCCACGCAGTCCATGAAGGTGATAATCTCCATGCGGCTCGTATCCATGGATTCCAGGATCATTTCGACCCAGGCGTCCGATTCGCCTCCGACATAAATAAAGACATCGCAGTTCTGCACCTTGATGATATCCTGGGGCGTAGGTTCAAACGAGTGGCTTTCCGCCCCCGGGGGCAGCAGCATGGTCAGGTTAACCTTGTCCCCGGCAATTTCGCGGACAAAATCATAGGGCGGAAAAATAGTGGCCACTACGTTAATTTTCCCGTCCGCCCTTTCTGTGTCCCTCCGCCCTCCGGCGGACAAGGCTGCGGCGAAAGACGCGAATATGCAAATAAAAAGAACGATTCGTTTCATATTATAGTAAACTCCTGATATGATATGATGTTTTATGAAAACCTCAATAATGAGATTTTTTCAAGGCCAAAAGAAAATCGCAAGAAACTCAAAGGGGCATCATCTGTTTATTTTCACTTTTAGCCGTACAGCGCTCAGGGGAATTAAAAGAAAGAAACAGTGTTTCAACACAAAGGCGATTATCAAAAGGCCCGCAGGCTGAAAGCATGGATAGACAGCAGCGCATTTAAGCTGCTTGCAAAAATTTTCCATCCTCTGTATAAAAAGGCATACCGGACAGCCGGCGCCGGTACACGCGTGATCCGGGTGGATGGAAAAAACCGTTTCCGCCGAAACCGAAACGGCGGCAACGCACAAACAAAGGCTTATCCAAAGGGCCCTGAATCTCTCCATCACCGCGATCCGTCCCGTGCGGGCAGGCATTTTTTACAGGTTCCGTAAAAAACCGTTTTCAGCATGTTGATTTGGAAGTGGTGTTTTCCGAGCAGATGCTGCGCGATTTCATCCAGAAAATCGCAGTCCGCATGAATAAGGGCGCCGCAGGTTTCGCACTTTAAGTGGAAATGCTCGCTGCAATGTTTTTCGCCGCTTACATACTGATAACATGCGCTTTTACCGTCATGCAGGATATATTTACGGATCACGCCCTTTGCGGCCAGTTTTTCAAGATGCCTGTAAACCGTTGTCTGCCCTACAGCCTCTTCTGTATCCTCAAAATGGCGTACTATCTGGGTAACCGTTACATGCCCGCTTCCGAGGGATTTTATATAATCGAGAATACTCCGGCCCTGCCGGGTGTGATACTTTTCAGGACGTTTTCCCGCCATACCTGCGTATTCTGCCACAATATGTTGACAGTGTCAATATGAAAATGAATGTTATTTTCATATTTGATTCAACTTGTCAGAGGCTTATGGGTTAAGCTTAAACGCGTATTATTTCTCTAAAAAACACTAGTTTGCGTATAATACTCATAGTGTGAATAGGCCCCGGAGCTATACTTAGATTAATTAAAAATAAAGAGGATGCTATATGCGTAATCTGTCTCATGAGGGCAAAACAGAGAAAAAGAAGGCGATGCCGCTGGAATTCCAGTTTACCCTGTTTTTTGTTCTTTTTGTCCTTGCCGTTTTTTCGGTTGTTATTGCCGCTTCAGTACAGCAGCTTGTGGGAATAACTGAAACCATTGCCGGGGATCTGGGGATTCCTATTGTAAAGGACGCCGAGGCTGTCATTAACGGGGACGCGTTCGAGGCCCTCTGCGCCAGCCTCGATCCCCAGGACCCCTGGTATGAGCCGGCCCGGCTTGCCATGCTGTCTATCAAAGAAAAATCAAAATGTATCTATTTGTATACTATTGCGCCTATAGAGGGCGGTGTTTTTCGCTATATCGTGGACGGCAGCGTCCCTCCTGATGATGAGCGTTTTTCGCCGCTTGGTACCGAAGAGGACATTTCAAGTTATGTAAAACCGGTTTTGCAGGCTATGGAGGCAGAAACGGAATATATCAGCAGACTGGATTACAGTCCTCAATGGGGTTTTATCGTTTCAACCTTTAAGGCCGTTTTGAATTCTTCAGGCAAGGCCGTAGGGGTTATCGGTTGTGATTTTGCGGCTGAAGACATATCGGGGCATTTGCTGGCCCGGATGATACGCCATTTAATCATATCCGCGGTCTTTATCATTGCAGGTTTTGCGGCGTACCTGTACATGGTTAACGGGCTCAGCAGACAAAACCGGCGCCTCAGGGAGTTGAAAGACGCCGCTGAAGCTGCGTCTGCGGCGCTGAAAGACGAACGGGATACTATCGCGGCCATGAAAGACGCCCTTAAAGTGGGCCTTTTCTTCATGGACAAGAACTTTATCATTCAGGATCAGTATTCCAAATTCCTGGAAACAGTATTGGAAATAAAGGACATACAGGGAAAAAAGTTTACCGGTTTAATATCCCCAGGGGTTAAAAAAAGCGACATAGCCAGTATGATCGAATATTTTGTGCTTCTTTTTAACCGTTCCATGGTTTTTAGCCGGAATTTTACCGAAAAGATGCTTGAGGATTTGAACCCTGTTCAGGAGCTGGTCTATATCGGCCCTGAAACAAATGAAGAGAAGATACTGCGCTGTAATTTTGTCCCTGTAGACCGGGGTCAGGGCAGGCTCTTTGTTCTGGGAAATATTCAGGACATTACAGAGGAGAGAAGGTTGCAAAAACGCCTGGCGGAATTGGATTCCGGGACAAACGGGCTGCCCGCAGGCGTAGCGTAGCGCAGGGGCGTTACGCTACGAGGCTGAAAAGGGCGCCTGTCTGGGCCGAAGGGGCGAGGGCGTAAGGCATAGCGGCGCTGGCGGCTTTGGCCTGGTTGATCTGATGTTTGTAGGCTTCGATCATGGCGTCCAGGCGTTCTTCCGAAACCGGGGCGCCCAGGGTAAGTGCGTTGTCGCCTTTCTTTTTTATCTGAGCAAGCTGTTCGATAAGGACATCCAGAATTTTGAGTTTATTGATAGCCACTCCTCTGGTCCCATCAGGCGCCGGAACCCCGGAAACATGTTCGAAGTGGGAGTAAATCAGGGAAGAAGAGGCTACAGGCAGGGACATTCTGCCGCTTCTGGATGCGGTGATGGCGTAACCGATGTTGGGGACCGAATTGCCCGTTACCCCATGGATCATTTTTCTTTCTCCTTCTATTCTGTATATCGGAATATCGGAGTAAACTATTAGTAAAGAAATGAAAACGCCTCCTCTTTTCGGGAACCCAGGGTTCTACAAGAGTCTTTTTGTTATCGCAGTACCCATTATGCTCCAGAATTTCATCAGTTCCCTGGTCAATATGCTGGATACGGTGATGATAGGCAGGCTGGGGACTGTGGAGATCGCCGCAGTCGGCTTGGGAAATCAAATTTTCTTTCTATATAATCTTATCCTTTTCGGGATCTGTTCCGGCGGCGCTATTTTTACCGCCCAGTTCTGGGGGAAGGGCGATATCCAGGGGATACGGAAAAACATGGGGTTCTGCGTCACCCTGACCATAGCTGTAGCCGCTGTTTATACCCTCGGAGCCGTGTTCATCCCTGACAAGCTCATCGGTATTTATTCCAAAGACGCCCTGGTTATCGAAGCCGGCGCTGCGTACCTCAGGGTTTTGGCTCCTTCTTTTATCCCTTTCGGCGTTACCCTGGTGCTGGTGCTGACCCTGCGTTCGGTAGAGAAAGTGCGGCTTGCCATAGCGGCAACCCTTGTCGCACTCTCTATGAACGCTGTGCTGAATTACCTTTTCATCTTCGGCGCCGGGCCCATCCCGGCTATGGGGGTACGGGGCGCCGCGCTGGCTACGGTGGTCTCACGATACACTGAAATGTTCATTGTGGTGGTAGCAAGCTACGTCAGGCGCTACCCTCCTGCCGGAAGCTTCCGGGAACTTTTCGCCTTTAATTCAGCCTATGCCTTGCGTTTTCTCAAGATCGCTTTGCCGGTGATCTTCAACGAGACCCTCTGGTCCCTTGGGGTGACTACCCAGAACCTTATCTTTGCTCGTACCCATACCGAGGCTATAGCGGCTTTTAATATCACCAACACTGTTTCCCAGCTTACCTGGGTCATCTTTATCGGTTTAGGAAACGGCGTTGCGGTGCTTATCGGTAAAAAAATAGGTGAAGGGAAGGAACAGGACGCGAGGGATTACGCTTCCCGCATCACCAGGTTCGCCCCTTTGCTTTCAGTTGCCGTGGCCCTCGTCCTCATCCCTCTGTCCCGGCTTTTGCCTGTTGTTTTTAACGTAGGCCCCGGGGTCCTCTCTGCTGCGTACATGATGTTCCTTGTCCTGGGCTGCATGTACCCCTTCAGGGCTTTCAATATGTCCATGGTTGTAGGGATCTGCCGAGCCGGAGGGGATACGGTGTTCTGCGTCTTTTACGACATCGCCCTTATGTGGCTTGTGGCCCTGCCTATGGGCGCATTGGCGAGTTTTGTGTTCCACGCCCCTGTGTGGCTTATTTACCTCTGCATCATGGTTGAGGAACCGGTCAAGATGCTCCTGGGCCTCTGGCGCCTGAAGAGCGGCAAGTGGCTGCACAACGTGACTGAAGGGATTTAGGTACTCGTGCGCCAGCCGGGCATGGCTGGCGGATTTGACGCTATTGCGGGTCAAGTTTGGCCGCTCTGGGTAGAGTTGGTTGATTTTATCCAAATTTAACCGAACCGTAATGAAATGCTAACACCTCAAGCGTACAAAGGTTTATCTCAATTTCAAGGAGTGTTTGTATGAAAGGTTTGAAACCGAACAATGCGGTAATCGGGGCCTTGGTGTTTCTTGCGGTCCTCTGGGGAACAGGCGGCCTCTACGCGGGGGGCCAGGGGGCTAAAACTTCCGCCTCTTCTGCTCCTGCTGTGCCTGCGGGATGGCCTGAGGAACTGGTCATGTGCTACCTCCCCAACGAGGCTACCGAGGAATTCGCGGAATACCGGAGCGGTATCCAGAGCGACCTCAGCGCCGCACTGGGGATCAAGGTAACGGAGGTCAACGCGGCGGACTATAACGCGGT
>JAITEW010000347.1 GCA_031281855.1 Treponema sp. | reverse complement strand
ATGACCGGAATCGTGCGCTGGCCGTACATAATGCCCCCGGCGCAGATAGTGTCTCCCACGCACTGGTTCACCCCGTACTTCATGGGGATTTCCACATCCAGGGCAAAGGCGTCCAGGCCCCCCACGCGGGCAACGATGATTACATAGTCGGCGCCTTCGACAGCCTTCTTTTGATCCGTGGTCCTGGTCAGCCTGACCTGGCCCAGCTTGTTCGCCTTGATGTTCTGATCCACCACGCGGTAGATCATGTCCAGATTGGAAGCGTCAATGTCCTCAAGACAGATTTCGATTTCCCGCAGTTCCGGCACCGTCAGAATGTCCGCCACCAGGCGGCGGGTAAAGCCCACGCTCCCTGCTCCGATAAACGCAATTTTCATTATATACCTCCGTTATGTGTACAAAATACAGGTACAGAATGTCATAGTTTTGAGAATATCAAAATATGCGGTTTATGCTTTTTATAGCACGATTGGGCTTTTTCTTTTTTTCCGGTATATGCTATATATAAAAGGTATGGACTATGATTTTGCCGGTTTACCCCTTGTCCGGGTTGCGTCCCGGTATTCCAGCAGAAAATACCCCCTCCATGCCCTGACGGTTCTTTCAGGGCACAGCAGGGAAACAAGCATCGATTATTATAACAGCGGGAAGCGCCGGGATTTATCCTGCTATGCCGTATGGCAGTACACCATTTCCGGGCGGGGGCGGATAGATACGGCGGATCGGAGCCGGGATCTTCTGCCCGGTTCCCTGATGATTGCGGCTGTTCCTGAGGAGCATGTGTATTATCTGCCCGGAGATTCGGAATATTGGGAATTCGTTTTTTTGGTGATGACCGGCAGGGACGCTATCCGTACCGTCAAAACTGTGGAAAACTACCGGGGCAACGTTCTGTCTGCTGAGGAAATTCCAAAAACCATGGAATGTTACCGGGGTTTTTTACAGGATCTTTTCGACCAAAAAGTTACCACTCCTTTCGATAATTCTTCCCGGAGTTACGGCCTCTGCATGCGCCTGATGGAAGAGACCGAAAATACCTGGAATCCCCGGGAAAAACAGTCCTTTGGGGAGCTTTTGAGCCTGCTCCAAAACAATCTTTACCGGGATATCGCGGTGGAAGAAATGGCCGCGGCTATGCGTCTTTCCCGCTCCCATTTTACCCGGCTTTTTACCTCGGTCATGGGGCAGAGCCCCCGGAAATATCTGGAAGAACTGCGGCTGAAAACCGCCCTGGACGTCCTGTGCAGCGAGAATCTTCCTGTTAAGGAAGCGGCCGCCAGGGCGGGCATATACGACGTTAACTACTTCTGCAGAATTTTCAAAAAGCGCTACGGCCTCCCGCCGGGGAAGTACCGGGAATTGAACTGTTACGAATCATACCTGCCGTAATTCTGAATCAACTGCATGACAAGGCGCATGCTTTCCAGGCTGCTGCCGTTGTTGACGGAACCTGCTGTGCTCAGGTTGAGCCCCCTGGTCCCGGAGGCCTTCGCCATGGCGCAGTCCCGCTTAACCTGTTCGGTAATGGCTTCCCGCTGGTTGCGCATAAACACGTACGGCGCAAGGCAGCCGTCCACCCGGGCCCGGGGCATACAGGCGCGGATCTCGTCAAAAAGAACCGTCGGGCCGAAGTTGACGCCTGTAAAATCGAAACGGCCCAGTATGGGCAGCAAGTGGGCCATAGCCGAATCGGAATGCTGGTACCTGCTGTCGTCCTTGTCCGGGCACCAGTAATCGAAACATTTTTGTAAAACAGGGCAGCCGAAGGCTTCGTACATTTCAGGCGTAGTCAGGCAGCAGTTGTCGTCGGCGAAACCGAAACCGTGGGGCCTGTTTTCTTCGCTATAGCCGCATATTTTGTCTATAGCCTTTCCCCGCCGCACTATGGCGTCCCCCAGCACCCGGGCAAAACGCCGGAAAAGTTCAGGTTCATCGTAGTAGAGCATGAGGAAATTCTCGGTTCCCATAACGGAGGTTGCCAGGGTTACCGGCCCCCGGACGCCGTGTCCGCCCAGGGCATGGGGGTCCGGCCCGCGCCCGGTTCTTTCTTCAATAGCCCGGACTTTGGCGTCCCAGTCGGGGGGAAAGAGAAAATCCTCTATGTCGAGCTTTTCCACCTGATCCAGGAGTTTTTCCAGTTCCCCTGGGGTTTTGACATCCCCCTCAAGCCATTCGACATGATCGTAGTAGAAATAGCGGCTTCCGAAAATTTCCCCAATGCGTTTTATATACGGGAAACGGTCCTGGGGATCAGGATAGGTCTCGGAAAGGACGCGGCGGCCGACGATAGTTTCGGCTTTGTCGTTGTAGCGCCGGGTATATTCCCGCATCAGTTCCGGGGGGTTCTCGCCCCAGGGATGGCCTTCAACGCCCAGCTCGTCAAAGACGCATTCATCGCTCATCCTGATCCCCAGGGCAGCCTGGGGCGCTTCGTGGCTAAAACAATTTTCGTTATGCGCCGCTTCGTCGTCTTTCCAGAATTGTTCTATATCCAGATCCCGCATTGGTTCCCGGGCTCCTATTTGTTCATCTCCGCCAGTTCGGCCCGTATCTTTTCCGCCAGTTCAGCGGCGGCCCTGTCAAGTTCTACCAGGCGGTTTTCTTTTTCGCCCCTGCGCTTTATTTCCACTTTAGGCGGCGAAAGGGACAGGTTCTTGTCCCCTGCTACTACCCGCCAGGGGATGCCGGTAAGATCGGCGTCCTTGAATTTGACCCCAGGCCGCTCGTCCCGGTCGTCAAGGAGGACTTCGATACCGGCCTTTTCAAGTTCCGCGGCCAGGTTGTCGGCAGCGGTTTTCATGGCACCTTCGTATTTGATAGGCACGATGATCGCCTGGTAAGGCGCGACCGTGACAGGCCAGACAATGCCGTCATCGTCGTAGTGCTCTTCGATTATCGAAGCCAGCGTGCGGTCCAGGCCGATGCCGTAACAGCCCATAGTGGGTATGTGGCTTTTGCCGTTCTCGTCCAGATAGCTTACGTTCATGGACTTGGTGTACTTGTACCCAAGCTTGAAGATGTGGCCCAGTTCGTTGCCCTTCTTCTCGTAAAGCTCCCCGCCGCAAAGAGGGCAGGAGTCCCCGGCTTTTACCGTCCTGACATCGGCGATCATCCATGCCCGGAAGTCCCTGCCGTAGGCGGCGTGCCTGTAGTGAAGGTCCTTCGCCAGGGCGCCTGTGACCGCGTCGTTCATGGCCGTTACGGAGTTGTCGATGATCACAGGCAGGGAAGAGAGGCCCACAGGCCCCGCGAATCCCACAGGCGCGCCGGTAAGGCGGACCACGTCGGCATCGGACGCGAGGGCCGCCTCTCCGGCTTTGAGGACCGCAGTGAGCTTTATTTCGTTCACGTCCAGGTCGCCCCGTATGGCTACCGCGAAGAAGGCCTCGGCGTACATCTCAGGCGCATCAGGCCCGGGCCTGCGGCGTTTCAGCCCAGCGCATCCCGGAGCCCCTGTGAGGTCCAGTTCCACGTTGACCGCTTTGTAGATAAGGGTTTTGATAAAAGCCCTGGCATCGGTTTTGAGGAACCCGCAGAGTTCGTCAATGGTTTTGACTTCAGGGGTGTCGATTTTTTCGATAAGAGGCGTAGAGGCCGACGCGGCTCTGGCAGCCTCAACGGAAAGCTGCGGGGAATAATCGGGCCGGCATTCAGCCTTTTCCACATTCGCCGCGTACTCGCAGTTCTTACAGAGCAGCAGCGTATTGTCCCCGACGGCGCTTTCCACCATGAACTCTTCGGACCCGCTCCCGCCCATGGCCCCTGAATCGGCCCTGACAGGGATCACGGAAAGCCCGCAGCGCTTGAAAATACGGCGGTACGCCCGCCCCATGTCCTGGTATGTTTTATCCAGGCTGGCATCGTCGGTATGGAAGGAGTAGGCGTCTTTCATCACAAACTCCCGGCCCCGCATCACCCCGTAGCGCGGCCTGATTTCGTCCCGGTACTTGGTATTGATCTGGTACAGCGAAAGGGGCAGTTGCCGGTAGCTTGAAAGCTCGTCCCTGACAAGGCTGGTAAAAGCTTCCTCCGCTGTAGGGGAAACCACAAACTCCGTACCAAGGCGGTTCTTCACCCTGAGCAGGGATTCGCCCATGGTCTCCCATCTGCCTGACTCTTTCCACAAGTCCCCGGGAACCACCACTGTCGGCTTTATCTCAAGGGAGCCTATGGCGTCCATCTCTTCCCTGATGATCTGCTCAACTTTTCTGAAAGACCTGAGCCCCAGGGGCAGGTAGGCGAAGAGGCCGTTGGCAAGTTTCCGGATCATGCCGGAACGGAACATAAGGCGGTGGCTTACAATCACCGCGTCGGCGGGCACTTCCCGCAGGGTAGGAATAAAAGTCCGGGAGATTTTCATGGTTGTATCATAACGGGAATTTGCCGGAAACGTAAGGGGGCCGAATGATACGGCTGCGCCAAATGGACGCAAACTTGACATCTTTTTTCGCTTTGATATAAACTCTGTTTATAAAAGCCCTAAGGAGGCGGCATTATGGAACATAAATGGGATAGTTCTCTCGAAACCGGGTATGAGCCTATTGATACGCAGCACAAGCAGCTTGTCGAGGCTGTTTACGCTTTACTGGATAACTGCGATGGCGCCCATTCAGGCGAGCAACTCCGGAAAAGCATGGATTTTCTTAACAGCTATACTATCAAACATTTTTTTGATGAAGAAAAAATTCAGCAGAAATTTAAATACCCTGATTATCAGAACCACAAGAAGCTCCACGATGATTTTAAGGAAGTTGTTAAGGATCTCTCCCACCGCCTGATACTGGAAGGGCCTTCCCAAAAACTTGCGGAAGAAGTCAGGAGAAAAATCTACGACTGGCTGGTGGGCCATATCAAGATCCAGGATAAAAAAATCGGCGCCCATATCAAGAGCCTTGCGGGGGCCGTGTAGATCCCCAAGGCGTCGGCTATCTGCCGCAAAGGGCTTCTGCAAAACGGATTACAGTACGGAAGTTCCTGGGCGTCAGCCTGAGGTGGCTGTCGGAAGGGCTGTTGAGGCTCCTCCAGGTTTCGGGGATAAGGCGGCGGTTATAGGCCGATTGTTCTTCACGGCTCAAAAGGGCGTCTGCAAACTGGGGGTTTCTGCGGAGAACGGATACAAGCTGGGTACATTCCCCTGATGGGAGCATGGTAATGGTCTGGGCAGCCACTCCTGCGCGGAAAAAGCCCGCGTCGTCGGAAAAAGGCGTCGGCGCGAGAAGGACCTTTGCCATACGCAGATCCCGCGCTGTCTCCAGTGCGGTTTCACGGAGTTCCAAAAGGGACTGGCGGATTTTTTCGTTCCCTTTTCCTTCTTTTTTTAAGAGGTATTCTACGCTCGTGGAAATGATAAGCGTGTCTCCGGCGCCGCAGGCGTCAAAACTGAAAATCCTGGCGTTTTCCATTCCGGCGTCTTTGAATCCCGAAGCAAGGGTATAAGATCCCTGGTTCCGTATGGTTTCGTTCCTGCTGAGTTCTTCTTTGTCGGTAAAGATGATAAGCCAGTTTCTTTCTTTTCCTGACTTGAGTTTCATGGCAGTTTCAATGAGCAGAAAGACAGCGGCGCTGTTGTCGTTGGCCCCAGGGCTGCCGGGAGAACGGTCGTAATGGGCCGTCAGGATCACCGGCCTCCGGCGCGGAAATTCTTCTTCAACAGCCTGAGGGGTTATGAAAAAATGCCTGTTTCCCGCTATAGTTACAATCCTGAATTCAAGCATTGTTGTTTCAAGAATGTCCTTCAAAATAACAAAGCGATCCGCATCAGGGCCGATGAATTCCCTGAAACGCCCCCAGGGTATTCCCTTCATATACGTATCGCTCATGGACGGCTACCGTTTTCCAAAAAGGCGGCTAAGATAAAATGAAATAAAGCGGAAAAATTTTCCCTTGCTGCTGCCGTATTTTTGCGAAAAATCCCTTGCCGCGTCCAGAATCGAATAATGGATGCCGTTTTTTTTCTTAAGAAAATCCCAATGCTTGACAATCCAGATATACAGATCGCTGGGGCTCCTGCCCGGGAAATTAAGGCAAATCCGGTAATCGTTAATTATTTTTATAATAGGCTGGTACACTTCCTTGTACCATGATACCAGGGCTTCCTCAAAAGGGATCTCCTCGCTCTTATCCTGGTTAAGAAAGTACTTATGCACCATTACGTGGTTGTAAACCAAATCGTAGCGGCCGGGAGTGGTAAAGGTCAAATCATTATCCCCCGTGAGTTTCCCAAAGCCTGTTTTTTCATAAAAAAGTTTTTTTTCATAATTGACTACCGCCTCTCTCAGATCGTCTGTGGTCATAGAAGGGGTGATGGTAATCTCCGATGAAAGGCTTATTACTTCGGCGTCTATTTCTTCGACCCCCTGGGCCCTGGCTACCGAAACGCGGTGGTTGCCGTCGCGGACAAAATAAGCGTTCCCGATTTCATAAA
>JAITEW010000287.1 GCA_031281855.1 Treponema sp. | reverse complement strand
CTTCCCCAGGAAGAAGGGCCGAAGCGTCTTCCAGTGAAAGGACCTCGAAACCCCTTACCCGTTCGCCGGACGAAAGGCGCACCAGCGCCGCATCCGCGGAGCTTCCCCACTGGGCGCGGTAGCGGTTCTGCCGCTCAAAAGGCGAGAAGGTTCCGGGCTCGTAAACAACCAGCGCAGGAACCCCTCCGATGCTGACGGCTCCGGGTTTTTCGGTCCCTGCGCCGCCGCCGCCACTCTGGGGGTAAGCTTTAAGGGCGATTTCCCTTCCTGATAAATCAAAATATTCCTGTACTGTATACAGGAAGTCCGTTCCCGGCGTACCAAGCGTATCGTAGTACCCAAGGCTCGTTGTCCAGGGGCTGGGGCTTCCTCCGGCGGAATAGGCAACGGCGATCATGCCCTGCGGTTCCTCGGCGCCTCCGGTATAGGTTCCCAGGGTCAGATCCAGAAGCCCGTAGCGGGCGCTGGCAGCGTATTCGCTGGCTTCGGCAAGACGCCAGCGCCTGCCGGCAGTATCGGTATAGGTTCCGTTTTTGTCCTGAATGTAGACCGCCGGGACGGTATCCAGGTTTTCATCAGGAAGCACAAAGGAGACCCCTCTGAGGGGCCGGGACAGATCGGCATAGCCGTAGATCCGCTCCCGGTTCCCGGAAAAGACCCGCTCTTCCCTGACTGCGGCGTCGTAACGAACCAAGCCGTGCACCGAAAGATCCCGGCCGCCGAAGCGGCTGTAAAGCCCGAAGGAAGAGGGAGAATCGCCTCCCAGATCGAGGTAAGGAAAACTGGGGAAGTCGAGGCCCGTATTTCCTACCCCTATATACTGTACCGTTTCGCCCGGAAAACCCTGGTAACCGGCGCGGTAGGTATTCAGGGAATAATCTTCCGAAAAACTTCCCTCAACAAACCACTTTTCCCGGATCCAGAGCGAAAGGGTCAGATCCGCTTCCTGGGTAAAAAGGATGGGAGAGTCGCCTGAAAAAGCCTGGTTCCCAAAAGGCGTAAGGGCTATGCCCCAGTTGGCCCCAAGGGTCCCTTTCCAGTAACCGGCTACCATCAGGGAAACCGAAGAATCCCCAAGGCTGAGATTCACCAGCTCCGAACCGGCCTCGCCGGTAATGCGCCGCTTTGCGGCTTCAACATCCAACTCCGGAGCCTCCGGGGCTTCCTGGGCTTCCGGAGGGGGGAAGGAACAGAGAAAAAGAAATGTAAGGCATATTATGGCAGATGTACTTCGCAAACTGTCCATTTATAGTGTATACTAACTTAATACTATGATTGTTTCCATGATCCAGTTGATCTTTGAAATACCCGATGTGGACAATATCAAGGAAAAACGCCGGATAATCCGCTCGCTCAAGGACAAGCTTCAGCATCGTTTCCACATGAGCGCCGCTGAAGTGGACCTCCAGGACAGCCTTTCTTTTGCCCAGATAGGAGGAGCTCTGGTATCCAATTCCCGGACTTTCGGGGAGTCGGTCATGCAGAAGGCTTTTGAAATGATAGAGCGGGAATTTTCGGTACGGATCCAGGACATGAGCATATATTCGGAGGAATTTTAACATATTATGAAACAGGTAAAAACCGCGGCGCTGCTTCTTCTTATTTTGAGCTTGTGTTCCTGCATCGGGGTCTCTGCTGACATTGTCCTTAACCCCGACAATTCCGGGACTGTTACCCTGGAGTACCGCATTTCCAGGTACCTCGAATCCCTTGGGAAACAGGACGGCAACGAACGGTGGCTCCCTGTTCCTGCAGGCAAGGCGGATTTCGAGCGCACCCTGGAAAGACTGCCGGGAATAGCGATGCTTTCGTTTTCCTCAAAAGACGACGGCAAGGATCTGGTTATCACCGTAAAGCTCCGGTTCGCTGACATGGACGCGCTGCTCCGTTTTTTGGACGCCTCAGGGAACAGGGCGGTCTATGTGCGGGAAAACGCATCCCAGCGCCTTACCCTCACGCTCAGCAAAGGGGGAGCCGGGGGAAACAGGGAGCTTGCGGATCTTTTCGCCAAAGTTTCGGAAGGTTATATGGTAAGCATAAGCCTGGATCTCCCAAGCGAAGGAACCCTGACTGCGCCGGACCTTGAAGGGGCCGAAATCCGGCGGCAAGGCAAGAAGCTGTCCTGTTCCCTGCCGATCAAGACCGTTCTTTCATCGAAAGAGGGGCTTAATCTGGAGTTCCGCTGGCAGTAAGGGCTCTGGTCCTGCTTACCCTTAGTATATAATCATCTGTTTCAGGTTCCCTTTCGCCGTCGATTTCCCTGTCCCAGGCGTTGTAAAGGGCTTCTGCCCTGACGGAACCTGAAAAATCCCTGGGCAGTATAATCTCGGCAGAAAGAGGGTTAGGCGGATTTTCTCCAAGTTCAAAGACGATGACGCCGCCTTCTTCCCTAAACGGAAAAGGGGCGGAGTACACAAGGGGCCTGGCCCCGCTTCCGGGGGCTTCAAGAAAAAGATCGAAACGCACAGGGCTGCCCCTGGCGCCAAGGCGGAATTCAAGGATCCGGCTTTCCTGAAAAAAGATATCCCTTAGAGACAGATCCAGTACCGCGTCCTGGTCCTTTTTGACGAGCCGTACTGTTTCGGGTTTCCCGCCAGGAAGGGTCAGGACGTATACGGCCATAGACCCCAGAATGAGGACCAGTACGGCTATACGGAACAAGAGGAGGTTCCGAACCGGGTTTTTTTTGCCCCTGTTGATTATCACTGCGCCCCGTTTGAGGAGCAGTATAAACGGAAGGGACAGGACCGCTATCTGCAGCGCAGCGGCCAAGCTTCCCAAGCTCCCGGCATTGAGGAACAGATCCGCCAGGATGCCGCTCCCGGTTTCCCGGATATTGATAAAGGCCCCAAGGGCCTGCATGGGGATGAGCAGGGCTGAAATAATAACCAGCGCCGCTTTCCGGAACAGCGCTCCCAAAAAAGTGAAGAGAAAGGCCCAGAGGAACACAGGGATATAGGTAAAATCGATAACCGCTGCGGCAAAAAGTCCGGCAGTCGCCAGTATCATCGCAGAAGCGCCGTAAAAGTTATGCTTCCTGGGAATATGCATATAGTCCAGAAGGTGGGAAGGGATATAGAAAAGCCAGACAGCCAGGAGTATTACAAGCCCCGCAGCAGGATAATCCCCCTGGGCCTGGGGCTTTTTGAAGAGTATCAGGAGGAAATCATACAGAAAACCGGCGCCTGCAAGCACCATGACCAGGAGCGGCAGGAAGATAATGAAGATCCACGAATGTTTTAAAAAAAGCCTGAGCTTGCTAAAAAACATCTGCCTGTATACTGCCGAATAAACTAATATAAAAAAGATAAACACCGCAGCCATACAGAGCAGGGTTATAACAGCGGTTTTTTCCGAAACAAACGCAATGTCCTGCGTCCAGGGGAGGGTGAAAAAACTGTAATGCCTGTCGGGATTTTGAACCGGGAATTCCAGCTTTTCCCGGTAATCCAGAAGCACGCCGGCTACGGCCTCCGGAGTCAGGAAGTCCGGCGAAGAGCGGCGTCTTAAAGCGGCAGGATCCTCGGAAAGGCAGATGCCGTTTATCTCAGCTTCCCAGGCCAGGGACAGTTCTTCAGGCCCTGCGGCAAGGCCCAGTTTGTAGAGTTCGTTATAGCGAATTTCAAAAAAAGCGGGAATGCCGTAGTCCCTGAAGAGGCCCCGCAGGGGCCGCGTCAGTTCCAGCGGTGCGATATAGCTTCCTGTACCATGCCGTATGAGTATCCCTTTAGGGGCTTTGTCAATATCCATATAGCAGAGGATCCAGTTTTCAGGCATATCCGGCAGCGAGAGCAGATCCCTTAAGCCCTTGTGGGAAAGCCCCCGGACATCCGGAGGTAGTCTGCTGTATTCATCGCCCAGAAACGCCACCAGCATGTTCCCGGAGCTTCTCTGGTCCATGCGGGCTTTGATAAAGGCCAGAGCGGTATCTACGGCAAAGCTCCTCTCAAGGGGAACGGCAAGGACAAAAGTCCCTTCGCTGCCCTCTGGTTCCGCCATGTCCGCTGTTTGCTGAAGCCGTACATGGATGGAAGAGCCGAACCCCCCGTATTCCCCAAGGAGGAACCTCTCTTCAAAACCCCCCTCCCCCTCCTTAGTAAGGGCTTCCAGGACCCTGGTCCTGTTTTCCCTTTCCGCAGTCTGCCCCTGCGCTCCGGGCAGCGGGAAAATGAACGCCATGCACAAGCAAACTAAAAGCCCCCTGATCTCAACCCCCCGGAAGACGTTGGACTTGTTCAATAACCCGGTTGGTTATCTGCTAACCTGCGGGTAGCGTGCAAGTCTTGCGGTTTTCAGGCTAAAGCCTTACAAAACCACTTGTTTAGCGGAATTTGTTCAGAAACTGAAGGTTTCTGAACAACTCTGTTATAATCTGTCGCTATAGTATATGATCCTATAGCAAAGCTGCAAAGTCAAAGCGAAGAAAGTTTAATTGCGGTCAAGCCAGCTTAAGAACCCGTGCCACGTACATGGGTCCCATGCCTCCTGAAGCGTCAGGCAGGATAAGGCGGCCGTAGCGCGTCTTTTCGCCTTCGGTAAAATCCAGTTCCTCTGCCAGAACTTCAGGGCCGTACTTGTCAAAAAGTCTGGCGACAACGCCGTCGTTTTCTTCATCCCCTAAGGCGCAGGTGGAGTATACCAGCGAGGCGCCGGGTTTAAGGAGCAGGAAGCAGGACGAAAGCAGAGCCCACTGGCGGCGGCATAAAGACCTGGGGCGCGCAGGGGACCATTGGGTAAGGGCTTTGGCGTTTTTGAGCACATGGCGTTCGCTCGAACAAGGGGCGTCAAGGAGAATCGCCGCGAAGCGGGCTTGTTCGCTTCTTCTGCCCCCCAGGACAGCGGCGTCGAAGCCCGATACGGTTACCCGGCGCCGCTTGGTTTCGTCCAGGTATTCCCCAAGCACATTGGAAAGCCGCCGCCGCCGTTCGGCTGAAAGCTCGTTTGACAGGAGCCTCAGGTCCGGGCCCATGCGGGAAGAGATGACCAAGCTCTTGCCTCCGGGGGCGGCGCAGGCATCCAGGATGGCTCCTTCTTTTGGGAGCCTCAGGGACATGGCGGCCAGGACCGACGCCTGATCCATGCGGTAGGGCTTGACGAGGCCTTCGCTGTAAAAGGAAGAAACCGGTTCCGCCAGGAGGCTTTCCCTAAGGCCCTGCCACCTGCCGCCGAAACGGTCCGCGTACCAGGCGTCAAAGGCAGCTTCTCCCTTTTCTTTCAGGCTGGTTTTGCTCCCTTAGCCTTGGTCATGGCTTTGATTTTCTTGAATGTTTCCTCTGAAAGAAGGTGTTCCATTTTACAGGCGTCTTCTTCGGCAATGTCCTCGCTTACACCTACGATAGTCCTCAAAAACGTAGTGAGGAGGCTGTGCCGTTCCCGTATTTCCGCCGCCCGTTCTAAGCCTGCCTGGGTGAGGGAGACATTCCCGTAACGCTCGTGCTTGATGTAGGCTTTTTCCTCCAGGGTTTTAAGGGCTGTGAGTACCGAAGGCTTGCTTACCTTTAACCGGGAAGCAATATCCGTTACCCGGACTTCCCCTTCATCAGCGAGAAAACTCACCATCTCAAGATAATCTTCCATAGATTGGGTCATGAGTTTATTCTCAGCGATTACCCGGGATTTGTCAATGTAAAAATGAACCCTCCGGGCCTGGCTGGCGCTTTATCGCAGGTAGGCGGGGGTGGTTGCCCGCAAGCGGAGGTTTATGTACCCAAGGGGCTGCGTTGGGCGGCTAAAGTTGACCCGTTTTTGGCGTGAAATACCGGGAGCGGGGTATTAATCCGGACTTTTCGAGTAAAGCCTCAGTTCCCGAATTTTTCCCTCATCCGGGCAAAAAATTTTTCGGCGCTTTGGGGGGCAAGTTCCTTTTCGTTTTCGTGGTATTCCGTGAGATGCCCGGGAATTTCAGCCAGAAACGGCGACGGAACGCGCTCGATAGTGTCCTGCCGGCGTTTGCGGCTCCTGCAACTGGTGATATAGAGCTTGTCACGGGCCCTGGTAATGGCCACGTAGAAAAGCCGCCGTTCTTCTTCTACCGCTTTGACTGCGTCTTCAGGATGATCCTCGATGCTCCGTTCATGGGGGATGATGCCGTTCTCGGCGCCTGCGATAAAGACTACCGGGAACTCAAGGCCCTTACTGGCATGGATGGTCATGAGGTTCGCCTTGCCCTTGCCGGCCTCCGAGTCGCTGTCGGTCCTGGTAAGGAGGCTGATGCGGTTGAGGTAGGCAAAAAGCCCGGCGTCCAGGTTGTCCGGATCTTTTTCCCATGTTTCTATCATCCTGATGAGGTATTCGATGTTGGCGTATTTCCACCTGGCCTTTTTTTCATCCTTGCTGTACTCGGTGATAAGGTAACCCCAGTAGTTGATCTCCTCCACCATGGCTTTGACCTTTTTGAAAAGCTCCCCGCTGCCGAGCATGCTTTCCCTCAGGGTTTCTATAAGGCTGATAAAGGATTCGATTTCTCCTTTTTCCCCTTTGCCTTTTTCCTGGAACAGCATTTCCTGTCCGTGTTCGGCGTTCAGGCGTTTGGCAATGCGGAAGCGGTCCAGGCTGTCCCAGAGAGTGGAGCGGTTTTTTTTGGCCAGTTCCAGAAGGGCGCCGATTGAAGCCTTGCCTATGCCCCGCTTGGGAGTATTAATGATTCTGAGGAGATTTACATCGTCGCTGGGATTGGCGATAACCCTGAGATACGACAGGGTGTCCTTAACTTCTTTGCGTTCAAAAAAACTCTGGCCCCCTGAAACCTTGCAGGGGATGTTTTCGGCCAGGAACGCCTCTTCAATACATTCAAACTGGTTGTTCGTTCTGGTAAGCACGCCGAAATCATCGTATCTGAGGTTCTCTTCAAAGCGTATTTTTTTGATCTGCGCAGCTATGAAAGCCGCCTCTTCGCTTTCGTTTTCAGGATAAAAAATCTCTATAGGCTTTCCGCCGCTGTTGCCGGACCACAGGCGCTTGTCCTTTCTGTTGGTGTTGTTGGCGATAACGCCGTTTGCGGCTTCCAGGATGGTTGTTGTGGAACGGTAATTCTGTTCCAGCTTGATCTCTTCAACGCCCGGAAAATCCATTTCAAAAAGGAGGATGTTTTCGTAGCTCGCGCCGCGCCAGGAATAGATGGACTGATCATCGTCTCCTACAACGCAGACATTCGGCGGCCTGGTTTCACCTGTTACCCCCCCCCCTCCTCCCCCCCCTAAGGCCAGCATGCGCATGAGGCGGTACTGGATAAAGCTCGTGTCCTGGAATTCGTCCACCATGATGTAGCGGTACCTGCGGCGGTATTTTTCCAGTATCTCAGGGTGTTCTTCAAAAAGCGCGATAGGCACAGTAAGGAGATCGTCGAAGTCCAGGGCGTTGTAGATTTTAAGGCTCTGCTGGTACTCCTGGTACACAGGTTCCCACACCGTATCGGCGCCGTCAGGGCTCCCCCATTTCAGACGGCCTATTTTGATATTCGAAAAGATCTGGCCCAGGCGGTAGAGATCCACCCCTTCGGAAGACAGCTTGCAATCCCTGAGGCTCTCTTTGATGAGTTCTATCCTGTCGGTTTCATCGTAAATCGAAAAATTTTTCCTGTATCCCAGAGCCTCGATCTCCTCTCTGAGAATCCTGACCCCGAAGGCGTGGAAGGTGCTTACCGTAAGGGACTGGAGCTTTTTTCCTGTCAGTTCCTTTACCCTGGTCTCCATCTCCCTGGCGGCCTTGTTGGTGAAGGTCAGGGCCAGGATGGCCGACTGGGGTATGCCTTTATCCAGCATATAGGCGATGCGGTACGTGATGACCCTTGTCTTTCCCGACCCCGCACCGGCGATGATGAGCACAGGGCCTTCAATGGCGGTAACAGCTTTTAATTGGGGTCCGTTAAGTTCTGCTTCGATGTTCAGTCCGGACAAAGTTACTCCTGATAAGTTCCGCTATGAGCTTCCCTGCTTTACCTCTGTGGCTGATGCGGTTTTTTTCTTCTGCGCTCAGCTCCGCAACAGTACGCCCCAGGCTGGGGATGCAGAGGACAGGGTCAAAACCGAAGCCCCCCTGGCCCCGGGCGTCGTCCATGCTCCCCACCACTTCGCCTTCCAGGGTTTCCTGGACCAGGAAAAAACGATCCTGGCTGTACAGGAGGACCATGGCGCAGACGAAACGGGCGGCGCGGTTGGGGTTGTCCCCCAGTTCCTCAAGGAGAAGGGCGTTGCGTTCCGCCGCGTCCAGCTTTCTGCCCTGATCCGCGCCATAGCGGGCGGAATAGATCCCCGGCCTGCCTCCTAATGCGTCAACACAGAGCCCCGAATCGTCCGCAATAACCGGGGCGGCGCTGCGGCCGGATGTAAGGCGGTACAGCTCCCTGGCTTTGATCAGGGCGTTTTCCATGAAGGTAGAGCCTGTTTCATCAGGGTCAAAGGGGATCCCTGCGTCAGGCGGGATTTTCACGTCTATCCCCGGCGCTTCCGCCGCGAGTACGGCGGCTAACTCCTGCTTTTTGTGCGCGTTTCCGCTGGCAAACCAAACGAACATATTCCCTCCCGGAATCACGAAAACCCATAATACCAGATGATCCGGCTGTTGCCAACTCCGGCAATGAAAGCTATGCTGGATAGCGAAGGATGGTACGTCTGTGGTTTTACGTTCAATTAAAATGGTGCGAAAATATTGGGGAACCCTGCTTTTGGCGATTTTCGGGATTTTAGGCGCCGCGCTGCTCAATCTGGTTACGCCGGAAGTGGTAAGGCGGCTCACGAAAACCCTTATTGCGGGGGATTCTTCCGGCGAGAGGATGATCCTCATCTACGTGATTGTCCTGGTGGCAGCCTACCTTATCAGGGCGGTCTGCCGTTTTCTGAGCATCGCCGTGAGCCATATCGCGGCATGGAGTTTTGTCCCCGAACTCACCCTGATGTGTTACAACAAGATCCAGACCCTGTCGCTGAGGTTTTTCCATAAACGGCAGACCGGCGAACTCTTAAGCCGCATCCTCAACGACACCCGGCAGTTCGAGGTGCTTATCGCCCATGCCCTGCCGGATCTGGTTTCCAACGTCCTGGTGGTGCTGGGCGTGGCGGTGATGCTCTTTGTCATCAACCCCGGACTGGCGCTCATCACCTTTATCCCTGTGCCTTTCGTGATCCTCGTGAGCACGCTGTTTTCGAAAAAAGTGCAGCCCCTTTTTATGGTGAACCAGCGGGTCCTGGGAAACCTGAGCGGCGTCCTGCAGGACAAGCTTTCGGGGATAAAAGAGATTCAGACTTTTACCCAGGAAGAAAACGAAGGCGTCAAAATGGGGGAGCATACAAAGGAGTATTCGAGGGTCAACATACGGGCCAATATC
>JAITEW010000265.1 GCA_031281855.1 Treponema sp. | reverse complement strand
TATCCTGGCGCTGGACGAGGCCACAAGCTCGGTGGACACCGAGACTGAAAGCGAAATACAGCGGGCAATAGACACCCTTTCCGGACCCAGGACCATCATCGTTATAGCCCACAGGCTTTCCACCGTAAGGCAGGCGGACCAGATCATCGTCCTTGAAAAAGGCAGGATTGCCGAACAGGGTACCCACGAAGAGCTCATCGCCAAAGGCGGTATCTACGCCCGTATGGCGGCCCTCCAGGACCGGAAGGAAGAGCCTGCGGCATAGAACGGCGGAAAAAATGAACCTCCGCTGCCAAAAACCATCCGCAGGCTTCTTAAACCGCAGCCGCTTCCTTCTCCCCGAACTGCGCGGCGTGAAGCTCGGCGTAAAGGCCGCCCGATGCGAGGAGATCCCTGTGGGTTCCCTGCTGGCGTATGCCTTCGTTGTCTATGACCACGATGCAGTCGGCGTTCCTGATAGTGGAAAGCCTGTGGGCGATGACCATCGTGGTCCTGCCCCGGGATAGTTCCTCAAGGGCTTTCTGGATCTTGTATTCAGTAGCCGAGTCCAGGGCGCTGGTGGCTTCGTCGAGGATGAGGATAGGCGGGTTTTTGAGGAAGATCCGGGCTATGGACACCCGCTGTTTCTGGCCTCCTGAAAGTTTGATGCCCCGTTCGCCTACGATGGTGTCGTACATGTTGGGCATTTCGAGTATGTCTTCGTGGATCTCCGCCCGTTTGGCGGCATCGACGATCTCTTCTTCTGTCGCCGAGATTCTGCCGTAAGCGATGTTTTCCCTGATAGTTCCGGCGAAGAGGAAAACTTCCTGCTGGACAATGCCGATGTTCCGCCTCAGGGACTGGAGGGTTATGTCCCGTATATCGTAGCCGTCTACGGTGATGCTCCCTTGTTGTATGTCGTAGAACCTTGGCAGGAGATGGCAGAGTGTCGTTTTGCCGCCCCCTGAAGGCCCCACAAGGGCAAGGGTTGTTCCGGCCGGGACCGAAAGGTCGATGTCCCTGAGCACGTAGCGCTCCCTGGCTGCGGCGTCTTCGGTGTAGGCAAAGGTAACGTTTTTGTACCTAATGTCCCCCTTCACATGCTCCAGGGACACGGCGCCGGCTTTGTCCCTGATGCCGGGCTGTATCCGCATGATCTCCACAAAGCGGTTGAACCCCGCCATGCCGGTAGTGAACTGTTCCACGAAACTCTGCAGCCGCCGCACGGGCTGGAGGAAGGCCGCCACAAAGAGGTTGCATGTGATGAGTTCCGCCAGGCTCATCCTGTCCCTCATGATGAGGAACCCTCCAACGGCGATGACCGCCACAGTGAGGAAGTGGGTCATAAATTCCATTCTACTCTGAAAGGACGCCATGGTTTTGTAGTAGTTCTTCTTGGCGTTCTTGAAATTCTCGTTTCCGCCCCTGAACTTGACGGTTTCCCAGCTTTCGTTGGTAAAGGCTTTGGCAACCCTGGCGCCCGAAATGCTGGATTCCAGGGAAGCGTTGATCTCCGCGGTACGCTCCTTTACTTTTCTGGAAGCCGCCTGCATGACCCGTCGGGACAGGATGGTGGTAACTATCATCAGAGGCACCAGAACCAGGAGCACCAGGGCCATTTCCCAGCGCATAGTGAACACCAGTATGAAAGACCCGGTCAAAGTAAAGAGGGAGATGAAGAGATCCTCCGGCCCGTGGTGTGCGAGTTCGGTGACCTCGAAAAGATCCGTCGTGACCCGGGACATGATTTGCCCTGTGCGGTTGTTGTCGTAAAAAGAGAAAGGCAGTTCCTGGAGATGGTTAAAAAGATCCCGCCTCATGTCGGCTTCGATGTAGGCCCCTACGGTGTGCCCCCAGTAGGTGACAAAATAGGTAAAGCCCATCCTGAAGACGTAGAGGAGGACCATTAAGCCTGCCATAATAAAGAAGAAACGGTACAGTTCGTTCGGGAGGAACCGCTCTATGGTGAATTTGGTCATCATAGGGAAAGCCAGATCCGTGCCTGAGATGAGGGATGCGCAGATCATATCCGCCATGAAGAGTTTCCAGTGGGGCCGGTAATAGCAGGCGAAAATCCGCAGCAGGGGTTTATTAAAATCGATCTTTTTGGGCATAATGTACCTATAATATAACAATTAAATTAATATAACAATTAAATCCCAGGAGGTGAAGTGATGAAAACAGCCGTTATATACTATTCCTTTGAAGGGAACTGCGCCAAAACGGCGGAGCTTCTCAGGGAAGCCCTTAAAGCCGATGTTTATGAAATAAAAACCGCGGATACCAAAAAGCGGACAGGGTTCGCTAAGTATGCCTGGGGCGGCTCCCAGGTGATAACGCGCAAAAAACCGGAACTCCAGCCCTATTCCATCGATGTAAACGCCTATGACCTCTTAATCCTGGGAACCCCGGTCTGGGCCGGTTCCCCGGCTCCGGCGATGGTTTCCTTCGCTGACAAGACTAAAATAGCCGGAAAGAAAATCGCCCTTTTCTGCTGCCACGCCGGGGGCAAAGGCAAGGCCATGGATAAATTCAAGGCCCTCTTCCCAGGGAACAAACTGGCAGGGGAGATAGATTTCGTAAACCCCGCATCCGGAAACGCCGGAGAGCTGAAACAGAAAATCGCCGAATGGGCCTTAAACTTGACCAGCTCTTAAACTTCGACAGCCCGGGAGCGGTGAAAACCTCGTGAAAAACGCAGGTCAAGTTTAGCCCCCCAATAGGTTCGTGAATTACATTACCCCCCCTCTCACGATAAACGCTGGCGGATTTAGCGGATAATAGTTCCGCCGCCTACCACGATGTCCCCGTCGTAGAGCACCGCCGCCTGACCAGGCGTTATTGCCCGCTGGGGTTCGTCGAATTCCAGGCGCAGTTCGTCAGGGCCGGTCTGTTCAGCAACGGCCCGTTTTTCTTCCTGGAGGTAGCGGGTTTTTACGGTTACCCGCAGAGGCCTGTCAATGCGTTCACAGGCAACGAGGTTGATGCTGTTGGCAGTGAGGCTTTTCGTGTAAAGGGCGCTTTCGGGCCCAAGGGTAACGGTGTTGGCGGCTATGTTTTTGGCTGTAACATAAACCGGCTCCTGCGCCGCCACCCCCAGTCCCCGCCGTTGGCCCAGAGTATAGCGGACTATGCCCCTGTGCCTCCCGATGACCTTTCCTTCAGTATTGATGATGTCCCCTTCAGGATACTGTTTTCCGGTAAACCGTTCCATAAAGGCGCCGTAGTCGCCGTCAGGGACAAAGCAGATGTCCTGGCTGTCCTGTTTCCGGGCGTTGATAAATCCGTACTCAGCCGCGATTTCCCGTACCCGGCTCTTGGTGAGTTCTCCCAGAGGGAAGAAGGTATGCGCAAGCTGTTCCTGGGTCAGCGTGTACAGCACATAGGTCTGATCTTTTTTCGCATCCAGGGCTTTCTTCAATAAATAGCGTCCGCTGGCAGCGTCCTTTTCGGATCTCGCGTAATGCCCGGTAACCAGAAGATCGTAATCAAGCTCGTAGGCCCTGAAAAGGAGGCGTTCAAATTTGATATACCTGTTGCAGTCGATACAGGGATTCGGCGTTCCGCCTTGTTCGTAGGTTTCGATAAAGCGCCGGATTACTTCATTTCTGAATGGGCCGGTAAAATTGAGCACATAATGGGGCATACCCAGGCGGTCCGCCACCTGCAGCGCGTCATTTACATCCGCCAGGGAACAACAACCCCTTGCTGTCCGGGAACCGCAGCTTTTACGCAGCCCGGATTCGCCGGGGCCTGCGTCATTGCCGTCAACCAGTTTGAGGGTAACCCCGATGCAGTTATAGCCCTCTGCAACCATCAGGGCAGCGGCAACTGAGCTGTCCACGCCGCCTGACATGGCGATGACCGCTTTTTTCCTCATTTTGATTTTTACGCAAGGGTTTTCATAAAAGCATTGATCTCTGCTTCGCAGGAACGCATGGCCAGAATAGTATCGCCGATAAGTTTATCAAGTTCCCAGCCTAATTCAGCGGCGCCTTTTTCGATGACTTCGCGGTTGCAGCCTGCGGCGAAATTCAGGGTCTTGTACTTTTTCTTTACCGACTTTACTTCCATGTCCATGACGCTTTTGGAGGGCCTGATAATAGCTGCGGCCCAGATGAGCCCTGTAAGCTCGTCTGCGGCGAAAAGGACCTTTTCCATAAGGTGTTCCGGCTTTGCGTCCACCGCGGTAAGGCCGTAGCCGTGGCAGACCACCCCGTGAATCACCGCCTCGTCAGCCCCTCCTGCCCGCAGCAGATCAGGCGCCTTGATACAGTGCTCCTCCGGGTACTCCTCGAAATCGATGTCATGCAGAAGCCCCACGATGCCCCAGAAACCGGCCTCGCCGGCGAAACCCAGTTCCTGGGCGTACCATTTCATCACCCCTTCGACAGTCAAAGCATGCTGAAGGTGAAAGGGGTCCTTGTTGTGTTTCTTAAGAAGCTCCCAAGCCCGGTCCCTGGTTAATGATGATGTTAACGGCATTCAATAATTCTGGGACCGGATCTGGAAGTAAGCCTTGGGATGCTTGCAGACCGGGCACAGTTCAGGCGCCTTCCTGCCGATAACGATGTGGCCGCAGTTAGAGCACTGCCAGATCTGATCGTCATCCCTGCTGAATACGACGCCGCCTTCGATGTTGGCCAGGAGCTTCCGGTAACGTTCCTCATGCTCCTTTTCGATTTTCGCTACGCCTTCAAAAAGGGCGGCAATTTGGGTAAAGCCTTCTTCCCTCGCGGTCTTGGCGAAACCGGCGTACATGTCGGTCCATTCGTAGTTTTCCCCCGCAGCGGCGTCTTTGAGATTTTCGGCAGTAGCAGGCACTTCATCGCCGTGAAGGAGCTTTAACCAGATTTTGGCGTGTTCTTTTTCATTTCCCGCTGTTTCCCGGAAAAGGGCGCCGATCTGGACATAGCCGTCTTTCTCCGCTTTGGAAGCGTAATAGAGATACTTAGTATGAGCCTGGGACTCTCCGGCGAAAGCCGTTTTCAGGTTCGCTTCTGTCTTCGATCCTTTTAATTCTGCCATTTTTTTCTCCTTCTATAATAAATTAAGAATGACTTAAGATACCGTATAACCATAATCCTAATACACAAACAAATCAACTAATCACGGGCCGGATTGAAGCTGCTCCCGGCGTCTTCGCCGGAAGTGAAAAAGAGACAGCCGGAAAAACTTTCCGGCTGTCTCGGGGATCTCAACGAGATCCCCTGGAGGAAGAAAAAGGCCGTCTGTAACGGCAATGGAGACAAGAGTAGAGTTGTTCAGAAACCTCAGTTTCTGAACAACTTCCGCTAAAAAACGCGGTTTTGTAAGGCTTTAGCCTGAAAAACCGCAAGACTTGTTCAATAACCAACCGGGTTATTGAACAAGT
>JAITEW010000223.1 GCA_031281855.1 Treponema sp. | reverse complement strand
CCTCTAAAAACCCGGCGTACCGCTTCCAGATAACCGTAGCCGTAGAGATCGTCCGGTTCGAGATAGCTCGTTTCGGTCCACTCATTCCAACTGTTGATGGTGATAAGAGGCGCCTGATTGGGGTGGGCGTCGGTATAGGCCTTTGCCATGCGCAGGGCTTGTTCGATGTTTTCGGGGGTGTTGTCCTTTACCACTCCGGCGCGAAGGGTGTTGAACCGGGGGTTGTTGTCCCATCCCAGGGAGATATGGGGGAAATAGGGCGCCCCGGCCCGGACTTCCAGTTTCTTCCACTCAGCGCTTACATCCTTCAGTATATCCGGGTAGCTCCGGTCTATATCCGCGAAGTGAACAAACTGGTAATGGGTGATGCTGTCAAATCCCAAAGCAGCGATAAGGCCGTAGGCGTCTATGCTCTTGCCGCCGTCCACGCCTGACACGTTCAGGGATTTTTCGCTCCACATGGTCATTTGAAGATGCAGCCCTCCAAGGCCGGCGGATACGGCCTCTTTACGGAACCAGTCCAGCGCGTCCCTGGCGGCGCCGGCGCCTCCTATGCCGCGGATAAAATTCGGCGTGTCATAGATCATAAACACCGGCTTACCGTCAATGCGGTAATAATTCGGCAGTTTGAAATACTTTTCAATATGCCGCTTAGAAATTTTTTCAAATTCCGAACGGCAGATCGCTGCGTCCCAGATCACGGTGCTCCCGTCTGCGGAAGAGATGCGCTTGTCCCAGACAGGGACCGCGTTATGGTTGGCCCACATAAGGTAAAACTTCATTTTGCCGTTGTTCCTGGCGCGTAAAAAACCGTTGTCCAGACACTGCTCCAAAAACGGCCTGTTGTCGTACCAGTACCAATCGTAAATAAATACGTTCACTCCATGATCAACAGCGGCTTCTATTTCCATCTCCATCACATAGGGATCAGCCTCGTTGACAGAACCCCACAGCGGTTTGCGGGGCCACTGGTGTCCCGGATACTTGGCGGCGGCGGCTTTTACCGTCTGCCATTCTCCGTAGCCTTCAGGCCAGAATTGAAGCGCGCGTTTTTCATCGCCTGTGTAGGAAGGCCAGATATAAGCGGCAACATCATACTCCATAGGAAATCCTCCTATTATGACAGACAGGTTATCAGTATACTATAAAAAAAACTATAGCATAGTTTTTAACAAGAGCGAGAAGGATGGACCGATTATGATCACGCGTTTTGATAACCCTCCGCCTGAAAACCGCGCCAGGCCTTTCTGGTTTTTTAACGGCGATATGAACCGGGATGAAGTAAGAAAACAGATCCTGGAGATGAAGAATAAGGGCCTTGGGGGCTTTTTCCTCTGCGCCCGCCAGGGCCTCCAGGTTCCCTATCTTTCTGAAGACTGGTTTTCCCTCTGCCGTTATGCGGTGGATCTGGCAAAGGAAACGGGTCTTGAGGTCTGGCTCTATGACGAATACCCCTACCCATCAGGAATGAGCGGCGGGGAAGTTACCATACTTCACCCTGAGATACGGCAGACGGAGCTGGTCTTTGAGGATAAAACTTTTGAAGGGAAGGCCTCCCTCGGGCTGGGCAAGGTAAAGCTCCTTTCCGCTATGGCCTATCCGGTGAGAAACGGAAAAACCATTTGGGAAGAAGGGAAGGATCTCGCGGCCAAAGTGGGGATACTCCAAAACGTTCAGGTTTATCAGCGTACCATGCTGGCCAATTCGGTACACAATACCAAGCGTTATTTTACCTATGCGCCGGGCAAGGAACTCAGATGGGAAGAAAGCGGGACATGGCGGGTGATCATGGCTGGGGAAAAAGTCATCGACGAATTTAAATATTACGGGGATTATCTCGATCCCGCCAGTCCTCTGGCAGTGGATACTTTTATCGAAACCACCTATGAGCCTTACAAAAAAGTTTTGGGGAAAGATTTCGGCGGTGTCATCAAAGGTATGTTTGGCGATGAAACCGGTTTTTTGGGCGAGTACCCCTGGTCCCACGAACTCCCGGGGTATTACCGGAAACGCTTCGGCGCGGATATCCGCAAATCCCTGGCAGGCATCCTTGATCCGTCGTATCCGGACGCCCGCCTTATCAGGTACCGCTATTTCCAGTGCCTTCACGAACTCCTGCGGGACAATTACCACAGACGGCTTTCCCGGTGGTGCGAACAGAACCATATCCTCTATGTTACCGAGATCCCTTCTTTCAGGATGAGCAACGAGCAGTACAGCCACATTCCCGGAGGAGACCCCAACCACGACAAGCTGGGTTTTCCTCTGGAAGAGGCCATCAAGCGGGATTTTCCGGGCTTCCGTTCAAACTCCAAAGTGTTAAGCGCCCTGGCCCGCCAGTTCGGCCGCCGGGATTCTATGGCCGAGAGTTTCCACTCTATCGGCTGGAGCATGACCCTCCAGGACGCGAAATGGCAAATCGACCGGGAAACCCTGATGGGCATATCGCTTCACAATTTTCACGCCTATTACTATACCGTAGACGGCATCACCAAACACGATGCCCCCCCTTCCCAGTTCGTCCAGAATCCTTATTGGAAACACTACAAACAATTTGCCGATTACTGCGCCCATTGCAGCCGCTACATTACCGAAACCGAATCATCAGCACAGGTCGCTGTTCTTCATCCCATTACAAGCTGGTGGACCTCGGGCATAAACCCTTTGCTCAGGATGCGTTATTCAGGCAATGACCCTGAAGAGGAAAAACGGGTGAACCGCCTTATCGACGACTACGTGTACCTCTGCAGGGTTTTTATCTTCGGCGCTGTTGACTACGACGATCTTGACGCTGAAGTCCTGGCCCTGTCGCGGATAGAAAACGGGTTTATTTCAGCAGGGAAAGCCCGGTACGACACCCTGGTAATTCCGCCGGTAAAAAACCTTGAAGCGTATGCCTGGAAGTTGATTGAACAATTTATCGCTTCAGGCGGAAAGGTTCTTTTCTGCGGATTGACGCCTTATGAGATCATAGAAGAAGACGCTGAAGGAAAAGGAATCGATCCTGCTTCTTTTTTTGAAAAGTCCTGGGAGCTCCCCGGAGAGGATGCGTACTACGGTCCTGCCGGGAAGGCGGAAATTCGGGGGAAAGGCGGCGTCCGTTTTCTTCACGCCCCGGGAGGGCTTGAGGCTTCAAAGGCCGGGGATCTTATTGTCAAAACTGTGCGGAAGTTTTCGCCTTCGCGCACTATCATTACAATTCCGGCGCAATATTCCAAAGGGGTTGTTGCCAGCCGCAGGGAAGACGCGGCGGCCGACTACGCGCTCCTTTCCAGCCAGGACGGGGTTTCCGCCCTCTGCGTTGTCGAGTCCGCCCTGCCGGGGAAAGCTCTTGTGGAATTCGACCTTGAAACGGGAACGGCCTTTCGCCTTGAAGGGAAAAAAACCGCCAAAGGAGGGACTGCCGTTGAACTCGCCCTCTCGCCCTGGCAGACCCGGCTTGTGGCCGCTATGGAAGAGAAAGCGGCTTCCTGTTACCCGGACAAAGTAAAAAAACGTGAATTGCAGGAAATCATCCTGCCCCTTAACGAAAGCCTTCAGGTTAAAATAGCGGGTCCCAATGTCTTACGCCTTGACGCTATGGATCTTTCTGTTGACGGCAGCGAATACCGCCCCTGCCAGCCCCACATGTTCGTGGAACAGGCAAGACAGGCATGCCTCATCGACGCCTCAAAGCACCTGAGCTTTGACGGCGGTTTCGGCCTTCCCCTGCGGCCTCACATGAAATACCCTATCAGGGCGGATTACCGGTTCAGTTTTTATGTTGAAACCCTCCCGGGCCGCGTCGAACTCATGCATGACCGCATGGGCGTCATGGGCGGGCACCGCATCACTGTTAACGGAAAACCCGCCGGCGCTTTCAGCCCGCGCTTCATTTATGACCAGAATAACCTTACCGCCGAAATCGGCTCTCTGATCAAAGAAGGGGAGAATACTATTGGGGTTGAAGTTGAGATCGCCGAAGACTGGCACGGCGTCAGCGATCCCCTGTACCTTCTGGGTGATTTCGGGGTCTTTAACCGTGACGGCCGTTTTGTTATAGGCAAAAAGCCTGAAAAGGCCCTTCCTGTTTGCGGCGTCATAGAAGGCTTCCCTTTTTATTCCGGCGATATGACTTTTACCTTAAACCTCGCGCTGCCAAAAGAAGGCGCCTTCATCACGTTGGATAAAAACTGCGGCCTCCACGAATGCCTCGGCCTTGTTGCGGACAGCAGGGATCTTGGCGTCAGGGCCTTCACTCCCTACAGGTGGGAACTCCAGCCGAACAAAAACCGCCCTCTTGTTTCCAGGCTGGAACTTACTGTTACCAACACCCTTATCAACATGCTTGAAGGGAGCTATTTCGATTATGAAAAAGGGGAAACTACGCCTATCTCCCTTTCAGGAGCCGAAGAAAAGATCCGGCCTTTAAGCGCGCCTGAACTTTAAGGGTTAG
>JAITEW010000200.1 GCA_031281855.1 Treponema sp. | reverse complement strand
TAGAGTTGTTCAGAAACCTCAGTTTCTGAACAACTTCCGCTAAAAAACGCGGTTTTGTAAGGCTTTAGCCTGAAAAACCGCAAGACTTGTTCAATAACCAACCGGGTTATTGAACAAGTCAAGTTATTTTACCGCCTCAAAAGCGTGCTTCAAATCATCAATAATATCATCGATATGCTCGGTCCCGATGGAAAGCCGTACGGTGTTCGGCTTTATCCCCTGTTCCAGAAGTTCGCTTTCAGAAAGCTGGGAATGGGTTGTAGACGCCGGATGGATAACCAGGGACTTCACGTCAGCCACGTTGGCCAGGAGGGAGAAGATCTCCAGCTTCTCTGTAAAGACCTTGGCCTTTTCTGCCCCGCCTTTGAGTTCGAAGGTAAAGATAGAAGCCGCTCCATGGGGAAAGTACTTCTTATAGAGTTTGTGGTCCCGGTGATCTGCCAGGCCCGGATGGTTCACCCTTTCGACCTGCGGATGGGACTTGAGGAACTCCACTACCTTGAGGGCGTTTTCCACATGCCGTTCAACCCTGAGGGACAGGGTTTCAAGGCCCTGAAGGAAAAGGAAAGCGTTAAACGGCGAAAGCGCGGAACCTGTGTCCCTGAGCAGGGTGGTGCGGGCTTTGATGATGTAAGCCAGGTTTCCCACTGCCTGGGTAAAGACCACCCCGTGGTAACTGGGATTCGGTTTGGAAAGGCCCGGGAACTTGTCGTTCTGGGCCCAGTCGAATTTCCCGCTGTCCACCAGGACGCCGCCGATAGAAGTGCCGTGGCCGCCGATGAACTTGGTGGCCGAATGGACCACTACGTCAACGCCGTAGTCAAAGGGCTTTATAAGGTAAGGCGTGGCGAAGGTGTTGTCCACAATGACGGGGATACCGTGTTTGTGGGCAATAGCCGTAACCGCTTCGATGTCTACGATGCTGGCGTTGGGGTTCCCAAGGGTCTCAAAAAAGAGAGCCTTCGTATTAGGTTTTATGGCTTTTTCGAAATTCTCCGGTTTGCTGCCGTCAATAAAGGTGGTTTCGACCCCCAGGTCCTTGAAGGTGTTAGCGAAGAGATTGTAGGTTCCGCCGTAGATCTGGTAGTCCGAAACGATATGGTCTCCTGAACGGGTGATGTTCTGGATCGCATAGGTAGTGGCCGCTGCTCCTGACGAAACCGCCAGGGCGCCTACTCCCCCTTCAAGGGCTGCGACCCGTTTTTCAAAAACATCCCATGTGGGGTTCATGATCCGGGTATAGATATTTCCCGGCTCCGTAAGGGCGAAACGATCCGCCGCGGACTTGGAGCTTGGGAACACGTAAGACGAGGTCTGGTAGATCGGCACCGCCCTGGCGTCGGTGGCCGGGTCGGGTTTTTCCTGCCCTGCATGGACCTGGATAGTTTCAAACCTGTACTTGTTTGCCATAGTATATCTCCTTAGTTTTTTCAGATGTTATAATACCCATCGGAATAGTATACTATACCCTTTCCAAAACATTGTCAAGTGTTTTTTTAAAATTTTCATGTTTTTTTGTATTTTATCCTAATTCCCCAAGATCATAAGGAGTCTCCTGGTAAACATAATTAAGCCAGTTGGAAAAGAAGAGATGCGCATGGGCCCGCCAGCGGACAACCGGGGGCCTTGAGGCGTCGTCTTCGGGGTAGTAATTTTTCGGAATGGCTATGGCCATGCCCTTGGCAAGATCCCGGCGGTATTCCCGGTCAAGAGTGAGGGAATCGTATTCCAGGTGTCCTGTAACGTAGATCTCTCTGCCTTCCCTGGCAGTAGCGATGAAGACCCCGGCTTCTTCGGTTTCGGACTGGATAGTAAGCTCCGGCCTTGCGGCAATGGCGTCCCGGTCGCAGGTGGTATGCCGGGACTGGGGAGCGGGGAATTCGTCGTCAAAGCCCCGGAAGAGGGTAAAGCGGCGCTCGTTTATCTTATGGGAGAAGATGCCGAACAGTTTTTTCGGAAGCGGCAGTTTGGGAATGCCGTAACGGCGGTAGAGCCCCGCCTGGGCGCCCCAGCAGATGTGCAGGGTGGACCAGGTGTTAAGCGTTGAATAATCGATCACAGCAGCAAGCTCGTCCCAGTAATCCACTTCTTCGAAAGGGAGGGTCTCTACAGGGGCGCCGGTAATGATGAGGCCGTCAAAACGTATTTTCATGGCCATGATCTCTTCGGCGCTGATATAGAATTTTTCAAGATGCCCCGGCGGGGCGTTCCGGGATTCATGGCTTCCCATTCTGAGGAAAGTGATATCAACCTGGAGGGGCGAATTTCCCAGAAGCCGCAAAAGCTGGATCTCTGTGTCCACTGTCGTGGGCATGAGGTTTACGATTCCCACCTTGAGGGGCCGTATGTCCTGATGCTCCGCCCGGTCTTCGGTTATTACAAAAACTCGTTCCTCCCGGAGGGCGTTGTAAGCAGGCAGAGCTCTGGGGATTTTAATAGGCATAATCAATTCCTTTACTGTTACGTCCTTTGCATTATCCGGCGTAGTATGTCATAGTATAGTAACATTTACCATTATTTCAAGGAGCGGATATGGACAGGGAAGAACGCATTAGGGATATGATTTCCAAAATGACGCTGGAAGAAAAAGTCTCCCAGTTGCTCTACGACGCCCCGAGTGTGGAAAGCGCAGGGATTCCAAAATATAACTGGTGGAACGAATGCCTCCACGGGGTGGCCCGCGCGGGGCTGGCGACGGTATTTCCCCAGGCCATAGCCCTGGCTGCTACCTTTGACGAAGCCTTTGTCCGCAAGGCTGCTGAGGCTATTTCCGATGAAGCCAGGGCCAAGTACAACGAGGCTGTGAAGCAGGGAAACCGGAGCCAGTACTACGGCCTCACCTTCTGGACCCCGAATATCAACATCTTCCGGGACCCCCGCTGGGGCAGGGGGCAGGAGACTTACGGGGAGGACCCCTACCTTACAGGCCGCATCGGCCTGGCCTTTGTGAAGGGCCTCCAGGGGGAGGATCCTGAGCATCTCAAAACCGCAGCATGCGCCAAACACTACGCCGTGCACTCAGGGCCGGAAAAACTCCGCCATACCTTTGACGCCAGGGTTTCTAAAAAGGATCTTTTCGAAACCTACCTCCCGGCTTTCAAGGTCCTTGCCGAAAACGGAGTGGAAGCGGTTATGGGCGCCTATAACCGTACCTTAGGCGAACCCTGCAACGGCAGTACCTACCTCCTTAAAGAGATCCTCAGGGGCAAGTGGGGTTTTAAGGGCCATGTAACGTCGGACTGCTGGGCTATCAGGGATTTCCACGAAAACCACAAGGTGACCGGCTCTCCTGAAGAATCCGCGGCTATGGCCCTCAACGCCGGCTGCGACCTCAACTGCGGCTGCACTTTTCCTTATCTTGTTACTGCCTTCAAGAAAGGCCTTGTCACGGAAGAAGCCATCGACACCGCCCTGGGAAGGCTCCTCCGCACCCGCTTCAGGTTGGGGCTCTTCGATCCCCCTGGGCAGGACCCTTACCGGAACCTGGGCAGAGAGGTGGTGGGCTGCGAAAAGCACCGGGCCCTGGCCCTTGAAGGGGCACGCAAATCCATCGTCCTCCTTAAGAACGACAGCAGCCTTCTCCCTCTGGACGATTCGGCCAAGAGCATACTCCTCATCGGTCCCGGAGCAATTAATCTCCTGACCCTTCTGGGGAATTATTACGGCCTGAATTCCCGGCTGGTTACGCTCTTTGAAGGCATCGCGGGCAAGATCAGGGACAAAGCGGCTATCAGCATTGAGTACCGCCAGGCATCGTTGATGTACGAGCCGAACCATGTTTCCAGCGCTGTATTCAGCGGTACGAGCGATGATGTACCGGTTTACGGTCTTGACGGGGTTGATGTGGTTATTGCCGCCTATGGCCTTGACGGATGTATGGAAGGAGAAGAAGGGGATACTATTGCATCGGACTCCAACGGCGACCGGGATGCCATTGAGCTTCCTCCCTGGCAGGTGTATTTCCTCAGACGGGTCCGCAAGGCCGGCAAGAAGGTGATCCTGGTCCTTACCGGCGGCAGCGCCGTTGCCTTCCCGGAGGACATCGCCGACGCCGTTCTCTTCGCCTGGTACCCCGGCGAAGAAGGGGGCAACGCCCTGGCAGATATCATCTTCGGCGACGTAAGCCCTTCGGGAAAGCTCCCTATTACCTTCCCAAAATCCACGGAGCAGTTGCCGCCTTACGAAGATTATTCCATGAAAGGCCGCACTTACCGTTATATGAAAGAAGCGCCGCTTTACCCCTTCGGTTTCGGCCTTTCGTACACGCAGTTCCGCTTCGATTCCCTGGAAGCCTCAAGCGCCCGGATCTCCCAGGGAGGCTCGGTCAGAATCAGGGCCGCTATTACCAACACGGGCAAACGCGGCGCCGAAGAAGTGGTCCAGCTTTACATCTCCCGGGACAGCCGGGGCGGCGATGAGCCTGGGGCCTCACTCCGGGGCTTCCGCCGGGCCTCCGTCCCTGCGGGCAAAACCGTGGCGGTGGACTTCGATCTCCCTGCATCGGCTTTCGAAAGCGTCAACGCCGAAGGTGAAAACATCCTCATCCCGGGCTCCTACACAGTTACCGTCGCCGATGCCGCCCCTGTTCCCGCGGCAGTGGAAAAAGGCGCCGCCAAACCCGCAACTGTGGGGATTACGGTTTATTAGGTTCCTGCAGGCATTCCGGAAAACCGGTCTCTGCGGTTCACATGAGTTGATCAATACCCCGGCATTTGTTATAATAGTTTAGCTAACCTGGGGATATAGCTCAGTTGGTAGAGCGATAGGTTCGCAATCTATAGGCCAGGGGTTCGAATCCCCTTATCTCCAAAAGGAACCGAAACAGATGGCTGAGGCTGTTTATACTATTTTTCGTTTCGGGTTCGCTGTGGTTTTTGTGGGGCTCCACGCCGCCCTGATGGCGGGGCTTTTTCTGGAATGGCGCCGGGACAGGAAGGCCCTGTCCGGGAACCTTGCGGCCGGAAACGCTGAGAAGGGCCTGCCGAAAGTCTCGGTCATTATCCCGGTACATAACGAAAGCCGCAGAATGGAGGAAACCCTCAGGAGTCTTGAAACCCAGGATTATCCTAATGCGGAATTTATCTTCATTGACGACCGCTCTTCCGACGAGAGCGCGAAGATGATCGCCGGGTTCATTAAAGGCAGACCCTCTATGCGGACGATCTCCCTTACCGAGAACCCTGCGTTGAACCACAAGCAATACGCCCTGGCACGGGGCATCGGGGTTTCAACCGGCGAATTCCTCCTCTTTACCGATGCGGACTGCGAGATACCCCCTGGCTGGATTGGCGCCATGGTAAAGCGCATGGCGGATGAGAGGGTAGGGGCCGCCATAGGGCCGGTGCTGAAAAGACCCGGAGCCAGGGGTTTCTTTTACCTCTACCAGTGTTTTGAGCACGGGGTGCGTTATATGTACCTAGCGGCCTCCACAGGCCTGGGGGCGGCAGGCGGCGGTTTTGGTAATAACATGATCCTCCGCAGGGCGAGCCTTGAGGCTGTTGGAGGCTACGAAAAAGTCCCTCCGTCGCCTACCGAGGACGCCGCCCTGGTCTCCCGGATTCGCACCTGTTCCCGTTACAAAATCCGCGCCGCCCTGGGTCCTGACGTGCATGTCATCACCAGAGGGGAATACACCTGGAAGGACTTTGTAAACCAGACCCTCCGATGGAACAACGGCGGCCTCTTCAGCCCCGACATTTCTACGCGCATCAACTTTGGCTTTCTTATGATCACCATTTCCATGGGCATCCTTGCCATCCCGTTTCTGCCCTTCATCCCTTCCCTCTGGCCCCTCCCTGCCGCGGTGATGCTTTCAATGACCTGGAACACCATAGCCGTTCTGGGCCTCTTTGGCGTTTCTCTCCCGAAAAAAGGCCCTGCCTATATCATCCAGCTTGTGTTTACCCCGGTGTACTTCACGTTTCTCACCATCATCGGCCTCTGCGGCGTCAAGCCCAAATGGAAGGGCGACAGGATTTGAAACGTCCTGGGCCTGGCTTTATCCCGCTGTGAAGTTAAAAGCTCATCCCAAGGCTGAACGAAAGCTGAAAATAGTCTGCAGCGGCATTGTAAGCCGCCCCGACCGCAAGAGCCGGTATGGCTATTTTGCTCAAGTACAGCGAAACGCCCCCTGCAGGGCCGTGATCGAAACGGGCGTCTAAAACAGAGCCTTCTGTCCATATGGCCTGCCAGGAGGCGAAAAGCGAAAGGGAACCAAAGCCGAATTTGAAAAGGTGTTTTTCAAGGCCCAGGGAAGCGCCGGCAAAATGCCGGGCCACGAAAGACGACGGGAGTATGTTTACCTGTGCTTCATTGGGCGACGATTCCCCGAGTACCGGAATTTCAGGCGCCCAGGCGCCTCCTCCCTTCAGTACAAAACGGAAACCTGGAACAATGGATTTTTCCCACCCTGCCATGAGGCTTATCCGGTGCCACGAAGGGGCGCCGAAACCGGCGGTCCATGAATATCCCGTCTGTACCCGTTCTTCGGACAGAAAAAAGCCGTCCCAACTGCTTCGCCGAAAGGAAGCGCCGGCGCTCAATTCCAGAAACTGAGCGCTTTCCTCCGGAGCGTTGACAGCCTGTTCACTGTCTTTCAGCATCTTGTTTGAATACGAAACACCGGAGCTTAACGCGAGGTAGTCGTTTAATTTAAAATTAAGACTGCCGCCGCCTCTTATGGAATCAAGGTTGAACACTCTAAGGTCCAGTGCATTCGGATCCGTATCGCGGCGCTCTTGCCGGGAAAAGGAAAACGAGAGCCCCCAACCCGGCATGTTTGTAACCATAGGGGTATGCATGTAACCCCCTGCTACAAGCCATGCTTTGGAACCGTATGTCCCGCCTGCAAAGAATTTGTCGTTCATACCGAAGGCGTTATTGTCCATGAAAAAGCCCCCGAAGCTCCAGCCTCCTGAATCGCCTTTGATAATAGGCAGCGGGAATATAGACCATTTTTCCCGGACCGTAACCCGGAGCACCCATCCGCCTTCTTCTTCAACAATATCCACTTCCAGGGGTTCGAGGATCCCTTCGGCTAACACCGCGGCCCTGACTTCCTGTGGATCCAGCGCCGCGGTCTCTATGCCTATGAATTTTTGTAAAGGCTTTTCCGCAACCCACTGTTTGGTCCGTTTAAGACCGGTGACCGAAACTTCCGTAATCCGCGGCGGCCCGGCTTCCTGGGCCGCAAGTAAACCCGGCCAGAGCATAACAAGGAGGCAAATCCCCCAAGCCCGCAGCCGGCGGGCGCTTGTTCTCAGAGAGGTACCTGGACCATCCATCCTTTGTCGTCCGGAATGGTTCCGTACTGTATGCCCTTGAGGGTATCCCGAATTTCCGCAGTCAGTTCTCCCGGCTTGTTGTCTGAAAAGACCTGCTTCTTTCCCTTCCAGGTAAGGCTGCTTATAGGCGTAGCTCCTGCGGCGGTGCCGCTGACAAAACATTCTTTCGTTTCCCCAAGGGCTTCTTCGATAGATATTTTCCGTTCCGAAACCCGTACCTTCCGGTCCCGGGCGAGTTCGATGATACTTGCACGGGTTATTCCCGGCAGGATTGTGTCCCCCAGTTCCGGGGTAACCAATTCCCCGGATTTGAGGTAAAAAAAGATGTTGCATGAAGATCCTTCTTCGATGTATTTATGGTGTTCAGCGTCAAGGAACACACATTCCATATATCCCGCGTCGGCGGCTTCGTGCTTAGCCAGCGCGGCGATTACATAGTTTGAAGCAGCTTTGATCCAGCCGGTACCTTTCGGGGTAGCCCGAATCCGTTCTGTGATCACGGCATCTGAATTGCCTTCTTTGAAATAAGAACTCACCGGGGTGGTGATTATAAACACCCAGGGTTCATGGCAGATATTCACCCCGATTCCCCCTTCGGCGTAGGTGAAGGGCCTGATATAAATGGAATCG
>JAITEW010000171.1 GCA_031281855.1 Treponema sp. | reverse complement strand
GGTTCAGGGAAACGGACAAAAGATTTAAGGAAACGGACAAAAAGTTTAAAGAAGCGGCGGAACAGCACCAGGAAACAAGCAGGGTGGTCAAAGAGGTTTCCGAAGAGATAAGGGAAATGGGCCGTCTCTTCAACAAAAACAAGGAAGAGCTGGACCGGAAAATGGGGGACCTGGGTAACCGTTTCGGGGAACTGGCGGAACATTTGGTCGCCCCCAGCATCAATGAAAAATTTAACGCCCTGGGCTTCCACTTTGACGCCATTGCCCCGGGCGGGCTGCGTATTGACGGTCCCGGCAGACAGACCCTGGCGGAGATCGATATTCTACTGCAAAACACCGAAAGCATGGTGGCGGTAGAGGTTAAGTCAAAGCTGCTGGAAAGGCACATTGACGATCACATCAAACGGATAGAGGTGATCAGGGGCTGGGCGGACCGGCTTCATGACCGGCGGAAGATCTACGGGGCCGTGGCGGGGGCCATCGTCAGCCCCGGGGTCCGGCAGTACGCGCTGAACGCGGGGCTTTACGTGATAGTTCAAACCGGGGATACCGTAAAAATCGACATCCCCGGCGATTTCAATCCCCGGCAGTGGTAACCCATCTTCGCGTATAAGCTCAGGGTTTCATAAAAATCCGCGTCTTGGGGAATAAAACCGGTAATGCCGGCTTTCATCTTTGCCTCGTACTCTTTGAGCCCAGCCTACGGCGCCCTTAAGGCCCTGGGCGAGGCGGGCCGGCGGGTTCCCCAGGACATCTCCGTCATCGGTTTTGACGGCGATCCCCTTCGGGGGCGCTGCGGGGGGCGGAAAGCGTCCGGCCCGGCCCCCGCAGAGGGTGTAGGGCGTATCCGCGATACGCCCGCAGGGGGAGGCTTCCCCCTGCTTTACCGCCCTGGGGCAAAGCGGTTCCCTTATCGGGCGGGCCGGGGGGCTGCCGCTTAAAAAGTTGGGGGCCGGAAGTGCCCCGGCATGGCCAAGAGCCCCGCGAAACCGGTGATCCGGGGGTCCGCCCGGCGGCGTCCCGGCATTTAACGCGCGAATTCCCTTGACCGCCGGTGGTAAAAATCTTAAATTCAAGGTAACTGAAATAGGAGTGTGGTGGCCGGCGAAACGCCGGCGGCAAATTCCTCCTATCAGGCCGCCTCCCGGGTTTCCTCACCTCCTTTTCCCGGGAGGCTTTTTTATGCCCAAAGGCTATCGGGGCCTGTTTATCCGCGCCCGGCGCTGAAAAATGGGTCTTTTTGACACATGAGCCTGAGCTTGCTCCAAAACTCGGCCGGTTTTGGGAGAGCCCCACCTATCAATGGCCCATAGCTGGCCGGTTTTGACGCTGTTGTTCCCGCAAAATATTGTTTTAGGCTGCTCCCCCGGGGCCGGGAAGCCCCCATAATTTCGGGCCGGCCTTTCATTACGCTTTTTCGTTTTTTGGCTAGTTGGCGCTTGACAAGACAATATTTGCCAATTAGAATGGCCTTATGGATTTTGGGAGCAAGATACGGACTCTGCGGCTCGGGAAAAAAGATACCCTCCACAGGCTGGCAATGGGCACCGATATAGACATGACATTGCTATCAAAAATCGAGCGCGGGGCAAGGATGCCTACAAAGGATCAAATAACCAAGCTGGCCAATTATTTTTGCCTTGATGAAAACGAATTGGCGGTTGAAGCGGCGGCTGAAAAAATTTTATTTGAATATGGGCTAAATGATATTACTTTTGAAGCGGTCTCCCTGGTCAAGGAAAGAATAGCCCCCTATTATGCCGGGAAAGCGGTCAAATGAATTGCGGTAACCCAAAAGGCGGCAAGACAAATACAATGAAAGTTTCTTCGTTTTTTTCCGGTATAGGCGGCTTTGATCTGGGGCTTGAGAATTGCGGGATGAAAGTCGTTTTTCAATGTGAAATCAACAAATTTTGCCAGAAAGTATTAAGAAAACACTGGCCTGCCGTTGAACTTAGGGAAGATATTCTTAAATTGGATGCGGGGGAAATCCCCGAATCGGATATTTGGGCCGGGGGCTTTCCATGTCAAGATGTGTCCCTTGCGAACCAAGGAAAAAGAAAAGGATTGGAGGGTACCAGAAGTGGCTTATTCTACAAATATGCCGAGCTTATCTCTAAGAAACTTCCTAGATGGATTCTTATCGAAAACGTTCCGGGGCTCCTTAACAGCAACAATGGGGAAGACTTCAAAGCGGTCCTCGCCACGCTGGATGAATTCGGGTATTGCGTTTCATGGCGAATTTTGGATGCAAAATATTTTGGAACACCACAAAGACGTCGAAGAATCTATATTATCGCAAGTCTTGGAACCTACGGCTCCGCGGAAGTACTTTTTGAATCAGACGCAATTAGCCAAGTTTATAGAGCGGGCCTCGGAAAAAAAGATCTCCTTGCCAGAGAATTTGCGCCAGGCCTTGGACAAGAGCCTTATTATGTTATCCAGCACGCCACAATCGGACGAAAAGCGTCATCAGGGCCGCAGGCAAAAGGCTACCGAAATGACGGGGAAACATACACCCTCGATTCAAGGGGTAGTTCCGATGTCGTATGTTCGACGATTGCTCCCTTCGGAATGCGAGAGGCTGCAGGGGTTCCCGGAGGGCTGGACGGAAATAGATACAGGGCAGTAGGAAACGCCGTTGCCGTCCCAATAATTGAATGGCTTGGGCATAGAATCATGGACATTGATAAAAAACTTTATTCGGCTATGTCTATCAGGGTCCCTTCCAGTGTTTCGAAGGTCCCTGTAAACATTGCCGGGTAAGGCTGGCCTTGATTTATTAACGCCTGTACAAACGTTATATAATTGGTGAATATTATTTTTTCCTGGTTTATGCGCAATGGGATAGGGCCGGGGGCAGGGGCGCCTGCTTTATCTTCCTCAAAACACAGTAAACACATTGACCAGTTATGCTCCCGCAAATTTCGCAGATTTACCTCGCGCATTCTTTGCCACAGGTAGTCATATAACAGAGATCCAACGCAAAATACAATACCTCCTCCTGTTTGCGATGAAATATTTCCTTTCACAATAAATTGTTCCTGCTGCCTTCGCCAGGCGTTGGTTTCAATTGTCCCGGCTTGGCCAATTTCAGCCATCAGAAATTTATTTGTCCTGCCCTGAGCTCGTTCCCATTGCGTGACGTGGGAGGTAATCTTGCCCGTGTTTGATGTCTCGCCCCCTCCCTGCATTTCCAAGACCACATTGTTAGGGCCGTGCAGGTTTTTTTGAAAATTCCGTATGGACATAATATAATCGGCGTGGTACGAACTCTCAACAACCGGCATACTTGTTTCCCGTTTTATCAAAACATTTTCTCTTTCTATATCCGTTGAAAAAACTTCCCTTGCAATGGCCAATAAAGTGCTTTTCTGATATTCAGTTAAAGGCACATCCTTGTTAGTGGAGCAAAGCCTTTCCCTGCAGACAATCCAAACATCTCCATTCCGTTTTCTAACGGAGCAAACCGGCTTTAACCCCTTTCTAATTTTTCCGCATGGTTTATTCATGAACGGGCAATTACGGATGGCGTCACATTCCGCTATAGGCTCAATGACCGGAACCTGAACATCGGTACGCTGGCCAAAATATTCCGCTATTTTTACACCCATAGTATCCCCTGTGTATTAAGGCTTCCAAAACTTCGGTTTTGGAGACAGCTTTGTCTGCCCGGCTCCCTTAAATTTACTGTTGCCCGTTTTGGTCAGCCTGAATAGTATCCACCATTTCAATTTCCTCACATTGAGACTTTATAATCTGTTCTTTTACTTCCCAAACACAAGCCGGCAAATTCTTTTTTATTTCCTCTCCCCAAAAACGTAATACTACCCACCCAAGATGAAACAGCTCTTGTTCTACCGCGTTGTCCCTTGATATGTTTCTTTCTATCTTCGAAACCCAATATTTCTTGTTGCCGTTGATTTTTTTTCGCTTTTCGGCCCAATTTTTTCCATGCCAAAATTCCCCATCGCAGAATATTGCTATTTTATATCTGGTTATCGCAATATCAGGATTCCCCGGGAGGGCGGGATAATTTTTCATATATCTAATGCCTTCATGCCATAAAGCCTTTCTAAGCAGTAACTCGATACGGGTATCTTTGCTTTTTATGCGGCTCATTGTTTTGTGGCGCGCATCGCTAACAATAACGGTTTTATCCCATACCGCCATGATGGGGGATTTTACACCCTCCGCGGTTTTTGGGCAACCACGCGCGAAAAGAGGGGCCGGGCCGCGATGGCATGTACTCCCGGATGAAAAGAAGGGCCCCCGGCGCATGGCCCTCCCCGCTTGTACAGCGGGCGGTATGACATTATATTCGTTTTTGTCATTATTGTCGGCACTAAGCCGGCATAAGGGGAAAGCCCACCGGCGCCGCCGCCGATATTGTCATGCCGGCCCTGGCGGGGAGCTTCGAATCAGCGGCCGGGCCAAAGATACTGTCGTGCGGGGGG
>JAITEW010000100.1 GCA_031281855.1 Treponema sp. | reverse complement strand
TCGTCGGCGTCCTTCTTGATGATGCCCTTCATAATATCGTTGGACACCGCCGAAGAGGCGATGAGCATGTAGGAATCCGAGGAGCTCATGGAAGCCGCCAGGATGCCGGAAACCACGATGCCGGCGATAAGGGGCGGGAAGAACCGGGTGGACAGGTGGATAAAGATGGTCTCCGAATCCCCCGCGGTGGTAAGAAGGCCGGGCAGGTAGGCCCGTCCCGCAATGCCGATGACGATGGCCGCGAACATGGAGAGGAAACACCAGATCACCGCGATATTCCGGGATTTGCGGATATTGGAGGTCTTGTTAATGGCCATAAAGCGGAGCAGCACCTGGGGCATGCCGAAATACCCCAGCCCCCAGGCCATCGTGGAAATAATCGTCAGGAAGCCGTAATCGGCCCCTGCGCCGAAGAGGGGGACGCCGGCTGCCGTTTTCTGGACGCCTGCGGCGGTGTCGGGGACCGCGATGCCGAAGATGTCAAGGAACCGGGGGAAATCCCTCAGATTTTCCGCGATGCCCCCGAATCCCCCGGCGTGGACGAACCCGAAGATCATCACCAGGAGCAGGGCGCTAATCATCAGGAAGCCCTGGATAAGGTCGGTCATGCTCTCTGCCAGGAAGCCCCCCAGAAGGGTATACAGCGTAACCAGCGCCGCGCCAAGGATCACCATAGCGGCAAAGTAGTTTTCAGCGCCGAAAATATAACCGAAGAGCTTGCCGAAGGCCACAAACTGGGAACTGGCGTATATCGAGAAGAACACGATGATGATCAGGGCGGCTATGGCCGTCAGGATACGGCGCTTGTCGTGGAAGCGCTTGCTGAAGAAGTCGGGCAGGGTAATGGCGTTACTGGCGATCTGCGAATAGGTCCGCAGCCGTTTGGCCACCAGGGCCCAGTTGACCCAGGTGCCGATAAAAAGCCCCAGGGCGGTCCAGAAGGCTTCCCCTACGCCGGTAAAGTAGGCGACCCCCGGCAGGCCCATAAGGAGCCAGCCGGACATGTCCGAAGCCTCGGCGCTCATGGCCGCCACCCAGGGGCCCAACCCTCGTTTCCCCAGGAAATATTCCTCCGGGTTGGAATTGCTCCGCCGGGCGTACCAGAGCCCGATGGCGATCATGACCACCAGGTAGGCCCCCATTCCGATAAGGGTCTGAATGTTCGCAGATATCATTTGTGCCTCCTTAAAAAAAATCATCTTGAAACTATCGGTTATTCTGCTTATTTTATAAAATAAAGAAGGATAATTGCAATGGGACGAATAAAGAGCGCGCTGGAAATTGCCCTGGAACGGACCGGTTCGGTTAAAAGCGACAAGGGCAGCATCAATCAGTTTGAGGCGAAGCAGCAGGGCAAAAAACTGGCTAACACATTTCTTGGAGGGGAGCTGAAATCCCTGGAAGATGAAATAAAAAGAGCCCCGAAAGATGAACAGCTCAGCCTCAAACAGGGGATCTTCGACGTGTTGATTTCCCAGATTACCCTGCCTGTAGTCGAGGAAGACCGGAAACGGATTGAAAGCGCCTGCAAGGGCCTTCTGGCGGTGATAGGCGATTCCCGGTTCAGCGGGGTTTTGAAACAATTTACCCAGCTTCTGACCCAGTACCTGGACGAAACAGCGCAGTACGAAGAAGCCATCAAACGGCAGTACGCCCCCAAGCTCAGGCAGAAAGAAGAAGAGCTTTCCCGCCGCATAGGACGGCAGGTTCAACTGGATCCCTTCCAGGACCCGGAATTTACAGCTTTTTACAACCAGAACATGAACCAGCTCAAAGCCAACTACCAGACCGCAGTGGATCAGGTCCGGGAGGAAGCCGAAAAGCTCTTTTCCAGGAAGTGAGGTCTTAAAGCCGGGACCACTGGGCTATCCTGTTCAGGGCTTCCGCGAGCATGGAACCGGGGCATGCGGCGTTAATCCGTATAAAGCCCCTGCCTTGGGGGCCGAAAGCGCTGCCTGGGGTTACCTTGACCCGGCCGTCGGCTTCAAGCGCCTGGGCCAGTTCCAGGTCGTCTTTCAGGTTTTTCTTTTTTATAAGCTCCGATACATCCGCCCAGACAAGGTAAGTGCCTTCTGGCTTGAAAACCCGGAACCCCCGGGCTTCGGCGTTGAGCCTTGACACGGTTTCTTCGATGTTCGCCTTGATATAGGCCTTGAGCGCCGTAAGCCACCCGGCGCCGCAGCGGTAGGCGGCCGTAGCGGCAGTGATGGAAAAAATATCCACCCCTCCTCCGCATTCGGCAGCCAGGCTTTTCCGCAAAGCAGCCTTGAGCCCTTTGTCACGGGTGATAAAATGCGAGATATGGAGCCCTCCGAGGTTGAACGATTTGCTCGGCGCCGAGAGCACAACGGTTCTTGAGGCGTGTTCCGGAAAAGAAGAAAGAGAGACGAAGCGTTTCGGGGCATAGACAAAGTCGCCGTGAATCTCGTCTGCCGCAACTATGAGCCCCTTTTTTTCGGCCAAGCCCAGAAGGCTTTCAAGTTCTTCCCTTGTCCAGACCGAACCCCCGGGGTTGTGAGGGGAACAAAAGAGTATAAGCGGGACTTCAAGACCCCTGGCTTTGGCGTCTTCAAGGGCCTGTTCCAAATCGTCGGCGTCAAAACAGTAGCGGCCTTCTTTGCCGGCTTTCAGGGGAAGCTCCAGGGTTTTTCTGTTGTTGCGGAGTATGGAATCGTAAAAAGGGCGGTATACCGGGGTCAGAAGGAGAACGCCGTCGCCGGGTTTGCTCCAGGTCCTGACCGCCGTCCCAAGGCCGGAAACCGTTCCGGCGCCCAAAATAAAATCGTCTGTAGCGAGTTCCGAACAGTACTGGGTTTTGTACCACTCCCTAAGGGCTTCGTAATACGAAGGCTCGATCCTGGTATAGCCGTAGGCCGGATGTGCGGCCCGGTTCATCAGGGCCCTGCTTATCTCCGGTAAAGAAGGAAAATCCATATCCGCCACCCACAGGGGGATAACCGGAAGCTTTCCTTCCGTTTTATCAAGATCTTCCCATTTAACGGACCCCGTCCCTGTACGGTCGAAAATGTCATAGAAGTTATAATCGGAATTCATCGTAGTGCTCCTTGTTAGAGGTCCCGCGCGGCGTCAAGCTCCAGGGACCTTTCATAAAATTCAATTAAGTGTTCTTCCCCCGCAACCTGCGTCGCAGGCCCCGACAGAGCCAGGGCATAGGGTTCCAGGTACAAAAGGCGCGAACCCCAGTAGCCCAGCCGGATAAGGAGGCCCCTGTCCCCGCCGCCTGAATTTTCCATTCCTGAAAAAACAAAATTCCCAAGGGACCAAAAAACCGGCTTTCCTTTTATCCACTCAAAACCCTGGACTATATGGGGATGGGAGCCGATGAGAAGATCCGCCCCTTTGCCGATAAGGTCCGCATACAATTCCCTGACGGCTTTGCCGGGGCGTGTTGACCACTCCTCACCGCCGTGAAAGAGAACGATATCAAGCCCTTCTTCCCAATCCCGGAAAAACCCGGCCTTAAGCGCCCGGACTCCGCCTTTTGCGGCATGAAGCATCCCCGGCTTTTCGGGCTCCGCAGTTCCCTGGAAGCCGTCCCAGCCGGAAGCTTCTCTGAAAAAAGAGGCTATCCCGAAAATCCGGGCCGAAAAGCCTTTGTTCTGAAAAACCAGGGGCCTGGACGCCGCCGCTTCATTCTCTCCTGCCCCAAGGGCGGCTATCCCCGCTTCTTCCAGACACGAGAGGGTGTCCAGAAACGCCTCTGTTCCGTAATCAAAGGCGTGGTTGTTCGCAAAGAGCGCCCCGCTGATCCCTGCGGCCTTGAGGGCTCCTGCACAGGAAGGATCAAAACGGAAGGTATAGGTTTTTTCCGCCTTTTCACCCCTAAGGCTCAGGGGCCCTTCCAGATTCACCAGCGCGATATCGGCTTCTCTGAAGAGCTTTGCCGCTTCGGCGCCAAAAAGACCTTCCGGCCCCCTGGCAAGGAGGATGTCCTGGGCTCCCCGTTCCAGCATCAGGTCCCCGGCTGCGACAATCCAGGTTACAGACGGCTTTTCCTCTATAAGGGGCTTTTCCATCTCCCTGATATAGGCCTCAAGCTTTTCCGCCTTTTCCCTGATTCTTTTGCCCTTACCCCGGATCTTCAGACTGACGCCTGCAGCCCGGATAAGGGCGTAGCCCTCGTCCCCGGCACAGAGGCCGTCTACAGGCAGGGCGGTATAAGGAGGCGCCAACTGCCTAAGGGGGATAAGGATTTCCTGCCCTTCAAGGCAGCCGGCAAGAGTTGCTTCCCGGACCGGCGTAAGCGGGTCTCCCTGGGGCACGCTCCAGGTCCGGGAAATGAGGATATCCCCCCAGGCTTTTTCGAATTCCCAGGATGAATGGAACTCTATCGTAATGCCGGGATCTTCCCCGGCGCCGGTGAGCCTGAGGCCCAAGGTTTCCAGGACCGCCCTGTTTAAGGCTGCTTCCAGAAACGCCCGTTCCGGCCCTTCTCCCTCCCCAAAAGCGGCGCGATCCATGCCGCCGGTACAGGAACAAAGGAGGAACACAACCGAAAGAACCGCCAAAGAAAACCGCTTCATTCATTCACCTGATTTTATTATAGTAGTATAGTACAAAAAATGCTTGCATAAAACCAATTCCGGGGGTATACTATAACGCACGATATGAATCTATAAAAAGGATGAAAGAGGACATGTCCGCCTGCCAGTACCGTTCACGCAGCGCCGCTCCGTATTCAGAGGCCTCCCGGTACGCGTCTGTAAGGCTTTCTAATCTGTTTTTAGCTTTCTCTATTTTCGTTCGTGGGGGGGGGGGGGGGGGGGGGGGGGGGGGGGGGGGGGGGGGG
>JAITEW010000051.1 GCA_031281855.1 Treponema sp. | reverse complement strand
ACCCCATCTGCCTCAAAAAACCAACCCGCTTCAAGCTTCCACAAAACAGGAAGCCCAAACGAGGGGGATAACGGAACGGGATCTCCCGAAGCAGGCTCTATCCGGGGCTTTTAACCTGGGGGGTGTTTCATATTGTCTCCGAAGCCCTTAACACGAATAATAGCTGATCCTATAGCTGCCCTCTATAACAAACCCGACCCGGCGGTAAACAGCCCGGGCAGAGGCGTTGCGTTTTTTTACGAACAGCGTAACGCCGCGGCCTTCGTCAATAAGGCTGTCAAGGAAAACAGCGGTCATGCGGATAGCGATACCCAGGCCGCGGTAGTCCGGGCGCACGTAAACGCCGCCGATCTGGTAACGGGCGAAGGAGAGGGCGGTGGTGTTTATTTTTCCCACGATTTGCCCGTTCAGAACAGCCAGAAGCATCTGCTCCGAACGGAGAAGGCGTTCCAGATTTGCCCTGCACGCTGCGGGATTGAAAACGGCGTCCCTCGGCAGCACCTCTTCCTGTTCGTAAGCGGCCTGGAGGCGGTACAGCTCTTCCCTGTCGGAATTCACAGGATGCCTGATAAGGAGTTCCGCAGGGCCGGAGCGGTAGCAGCTTGGATCCGGCCGGGAGTCCAGGGACATGAGATCGTAGCCGATACGTTCAGCAGCGAAGTAACCCCGGCTTTCCATAGCGGCTTCCAGAAGATCCACGTCCTCTTCGAGGCCCTGTACCGCGTGGATAGGCGTCTTGCCAAGGAAGCGCTTGAGGAACCTGGGAGCAGGGATGTTCCTGCTGCTTCCAAAAACAGGGAAAAGCGACCTGCGGCTGTGGAGGATCAGATCGGTTATTCCGCCTTCGGCGTCCTGAAGTACCCATACATGATCCGTGCTTTTTTGTATATGCAGGAACTTGGCGCACGCGGCGACGCAGTAGGGCTCCCGGGCTTTCAAATAATCTTCCGCGGCCCATTGTTCCCTAAAGGGGATTTTGCGCCACTGCCTTGAAGTATCCACCTAATTCCCCGGCGTAACCCAGCGCGGCCCGTTGAGAGGGAAAGGCAGGCGGCCTCTTGCGGCTATCCTGCCTGCAATAGCTGAGAACCCGGCGGTGAAGGACTCAGGGGCATAGCTGTATACCGCTATGGCTCCGTCGGCCCAGGAAACCTCGTCCAGGTAAACAGGGCTTAAAACCGAAAAAACGATGATCCGTTTTCCAAGGCCCCGGAGGCTGCGAAGTACGCCGAGGTCCGATTCGCCGGAAAGGCAGAAAATCACGGTATCGGCGTTCCGGGCGTAATAGGAAAGTTCCGGCGACGACCGCTGGGAATACCAGTAAGAAACAGCCTCAGGGAAAGCCTTTTTTCCGGCATTGAAAAAATCCTGGTACTGGCCCGCCAGAAGGACCCGGCCTGCCTTCTCAGGCGTAAGGGGGAACAGTTCATCCCCTTTCACGAGGGTAACGCTTCTGGCCGCGAGATCAAGAAAAAAAGCCGCTCCTTCCGGATCAGGCAGGGCTTTTTCAAGTTTTTCAAGATCCGGAATATAGGGCGTCTTGTTATCCCCTCTAAGATAGTTCAGCTTCACTTCCAGTACGCGCCGCGCAGCGTCCCGGACCCGGTCCCTGAAGCCCCCTTCGTTTTTCATAGCCTCAAGAAGATACGCCCAGACCGGATCGTAGAGATTTGGGGTTTTGGAAAGCATGATGATATCGTTCCCTGCTATAAGAGCCTGTTTCGCAGCCCGGGAAAGGCTGCCTGCAGAAGCGGTTGCCCCGTTCATCATAAGATCGTCGGTAATAACGAGCCCCTTATAGCCTATTTTCCCCCTGAGTATATCCTGCAGGAACCAGGATGAAAGGGAAGCCGGCGTTTCCCCGGCCTGGGTGTTAGGGAAGGCCAGATGGCCGCTCATGACTGCCGGAAGGTTTTCCTTTGCCATAAGCCGGTACGGGACAAGCTCCCGGTCCCAGAGAACCTCAAAGGAGGCGTCGATCCTGGGCAGGACTCCGTGGGAATCAAGGTCCGTGTCCCCGTGGCCCGGGTAATGCTTTGCAGTCGAGATGACGCCCGCCGCTCCCAGGCCTTTCATAAAAGCGGCGCCCAGGATCCCTGCCTGCACCGGATCGGCGCCGAAGGAACGGGGCCCGATGAGGGTGGAATCCCTGTTGGTATAGAGATCCACTGCAGGGGCGAAATTCATATTGATCCCCAAGAGGGAAAGTTCCCGGCCTATGTAATACCCTGACCAGTAGGCGTCCATAGGATACCCCGAAGCGCCTATGGCCATATTGCCCGGAGTTTCGCTAGTAGCCCCTTTTACATGCCGTACCCAGCCCCCCTCCTGATCCGTAGCAACCAGGAGGGGTAGAGCGAACTGCGTTTTCAGGGCGCTGGACTGGAGGGATCCTACGGTTTCCGCCAGCAGCCGGGTATCCCCGGTGTTCCAGCCAAAAATTTTTACCCCTCCGATGTTCCGGTCCCGAATCCAGTTAAGGATAAGAGGCGAAGGTTCCGCCCCTACCCAGCCGAGCATAAAGGTCTGTGCGAGGGCCTGCTCGTCAGTCATTTCATCCACCAGCCGCCGGGCGAGGTCCTCTGAAGGGCCGGTATCCTGAAAGGACAGTGAAAAGAGGGAAAAAGCAGGCATCAAGAGGATGATTAAAAGGATTCCCGGTATGTTGACTTTCAATGTTGGAAAACTCCGTTACGGCCTCATGACCGGCCTAGTAGGATTCGCCCTTGAGGCTGTCGATGTAGGCAGCGGCGCTGTGGGCGGCTATTGCCCCTTCTCCGGCAGCGACTACCACCTGCCGGAACGGCGCAGCCCGGACATCGCCGGCAGCGAAAAGCCCCGGCAGGGACGAGGCCATGTGTTGATCCGTTACAATATAGCCGGCTTCGTCTTTTTCAGCATCAGGAACCAGTGAAGTCTGGGGAGTGATCCCGGCGAAAATAAAAACAGCGTCTGCAGCTTCTTCGTATATTTCACCTGTACCTTTACATCCGGAAGAAGTCTTTTCCAGAATCACTGAACCAACTTTTCGCTCTCCTTTTATTTCCCTCATCACTGTGTTAAAGCGGACTTCGATGTTCGGGTTACGGAGAACCCGCTGGGCCAGGGCCTGCTGGGCCCGGAACCTTTCCCGCCTGTGGATAAGGATCACCTGGCTGCTAAGACGCGACAGGTACTGGGCTTCATCGCAGGCCGCATCCCCGCCGCCTACTACGAAGATCTTTTTATTTTTGAAGAAAGGGCCGTCGCAGGTGGCGCAATAGGAAACCCCGCGGCCGTAGAACGTGTCCTCTCCGGGTATGTCCAGGGTGCGGTGTTTTGCCCCGGTAGCGAGGATAACCGCAGGGGCGCTCCGTTTCCCCTTCCCGATGCCGGCAGTGTAGAGGTCCCCTTCCCTGCAGAGAGACAGGACCTGTTCGGTAAGGAATTGCGCGCCAAACCCTTCAGCCTGGCGGTGGAGATCTTCGCTGAATTCAAACCCGGTTTTGCCTGGCGCTATGCCGGGGTAGTTTTCCAGCTTGTCGATGAGCAGGGCCTGGCCCCCTGGGGCCATCTGTTCCAGAACCAGAACCCTGAGGTTCGCCCTGGCGCCGTACTGGGCGGCAGTCAGCCCCGCGGGCCCTGCGCCGATGATGATTAAATCCGCGTCCGTTTTTTCCGGGTCGTAAGGCATAGTCTCTCCTTGTCTTCAGTAAAATTTAGGGATATTCCGGTGTTTTGGCAAGGGTTGGCGCAAGGCCGGCGCATATAACTGTTTAGACTCTATATGTATTAATTATCATACAGTAAAAAAGCGGCTCACTGATGCGCACATCAATAGTTTACAATCGTATTCACAAAACTCTTTTCAATTCCTGTTTCAAGATCAATTTCCGGTTTCCAGCTTAATGATTCAAAACCTTGCAGATATGTTTCGCCAAAAAGAAGAAGATCGACATTGAATCTTTTAGCCTTTTCCAGCATCACGGTACTGTTTTTATAATTGAAGTCAATATCGTTATTGACAAATTTAGCCGCCGCAGGCCCGATTTTCATTTTCATCCCCTATGCCTGTTGTGCTGCTATGCCTCGATAATCAACCGGAAGCATGTAGTGACAGCACATCCGCCAATTTTTCAAAACCTGTGCTCCTCGCCAATCTATCGGACGCGGTGTTATCGTTGCCGGTTGACCATAAGGGGCAAATATTTTTTGAAAGCAATTCATTGATCAATGAAATACATGCTGAACGGGCATAGCCTTTTCCGCGATACTCCGGCAGCGTATTTATCCCGATTTCCTGGACTAAATTACTCATATACGGCATATCAGGCGCGTCTGTGGCGCTAACCAATTTGTTTTCGATTATTATTCCATGAATATAATTTCTTGATGATTTTTCCAGGAAATATTCCTTTACCCATGACGTATCGCCGTTTTTTGGCCAGCCCTGTGTAAAAAAAGCAAAAAACAATTCATAGTGGCAGGCGTTTAATATTGCCGCTTTTATGTTGCTGTCCATTCTTTTTTTGTAAATGTATTTTATATTTCTATTAACGTTTGTTGAAAACGCCTCCTTTAACAGCGGAGCCAAAAAATCTATATTTTGATTTTCCTTTAATTTATCTGCTATGTTCTCTATTTTTTCTTTTGCTTTATTTCCATAAGATACAACCGATAAATGAACTGTTGAAAAAACAAATACATCCATTGATTGTGAATAACCTTTAGGAACGAGATCCCTTTCAGGATAATAATTTAAAAACACCCCTCTTTTCTGAGCATCCATCTTTAATCCGGTCCAATGGGAATAATAGTCATAGGTGATTTTTTCAATGTCTATAATGTCCATTATGATACCTCTATAAAAATTGTTCAAACACCTGTCAGGTTTCGCACCCACCGTTCTTTCCGGTAAAAGTAATGGGCGATAAAGCATTTGATGATGTCCGTCAGTTTAAGAATGCCGAAAATGGCTACCGGGCCTATTGAGGTAAACCCGGCCAGGAGGAGGGCGCCGGGGATGACTATGCCGAAGTTTACCGTAGCATCGGTGCAGATGCCCATGAACGTGTCCCCGCCGGAACGGCAGACGGCAAACTGGGTGTTAAGATAGGCCCAAATAGGGAAGTAAGCGAGGATCACCAGTACAAGGCCCAGGCCGATGCGCCGGGCTTCGGCGCTGAGATTGGTAAAGACCAGGGGCATGAGAACGAAGGAAGAAGCCGCCCCCAGAACGGCGACAGTTAGACCTGCCAGTACGGCCCCGGAATTAAGCCACATCCCCCGGCGGCGGGCTTCCTCCAGCCTGCCTGCGCCTAAACTGCCGCCGATGAGAACATAGGCGGTGGTCCAAATCCCGTTGAATATGAGCATAAAGATGTTCGCAATGGTCCACCCTGCGGCCATGCCCGCTACGGTCTCAGCGCCTCCACGGCCGTTATAAACAGAGATCATAACCGTTTCCGATGCAATCCAGGAACTCTCTGAAATAAACATCATCACCGACCTGGAAACAATGCGCCTTACCAGGGAACCGTCCACTTTGCGGAGCAGGCTGAAGGGGCTGTAAAAAGCCAGCTTTTTCCTGTTCACATATACAATGAACGCCGCCGCCTCAAAGACACGGGCGATCATTGTCGATATTCCGGCGCCGATAACTTCCAGCCTCGGGGCGCCGAGGTTTCCGTAGATCAAAAACCAGTTCCCGGTAGTGTTGACCACTGTGGCTATAGCTGAAATGTAAAGAGGCACTCTGGTTTCGCCGGTGTCCCGAAAGGAGGACCCTATGGCGGAAGACACCGCCATAGGCGCAAGGGTAAAAGAAACAACCCTGAGATAACTCGCCCCTTTGGGGATAATTTCCGCCTGTTCGGTATTTCCCATAGTCATAAAGGAAAGAAATGTTTCAGGGAGGATCCAGAACAAAACGAAAAAAACACACGCCCCTGAGAGGGACAGTATAATTTTGAACCTGTAGGCGTGCTTCATCCCTTCAGGATTTCCGGCGCCGTGAAACTGCGCAAGGAAAATCCCGCCTGCGCCGCAAATGGTATTGATCAGGACAATAAAAATAAAAACCAGATGATTGGCCATGTTTACAGCGGCCATACTGGCGTCTCCCAGACCGGCGACCATAAAGTTATCAATAAGAGAAACCATGCTCATAATGAGCTGCTGGAGCATTACCGGGAGGGCTATGCTCAGAGCCTCCCGGTAAAAAGGAAGCGGGCCGAAGCGCTTTGAAAAGAACGCCATAACGCTGTACTACATCTCCTGTAAGTAAATACTATCATACTAGTATACCCGGGCCGATTATGCTAGGATTATTTATCGGTTTCGGCTTCAGGATATCTTTTTCAAGGCGGCGCTAAAATGATAAACAGGGATGAGTATATTTCCGATGAAGACTGGCGGCGTTTCCTGGACTTTTCCCAGGTTCTGGAAACGCCCTGTATCGTGATAAATCTTGAGACTGTGCACAATAACTTTACCCGGCTTAAAGGCCTCTTCCCTTATGCGGATATTTACTACGCCGTAAAAGCCAATCCTGAACCTGAAGTCGTCTCTATGCTGGCTGAGCTCGGCTCCTGTTTCGACATCGCCAGCAGGCCGGAACTGGAGATGGTCCTTGGCCTGGGGGTAAGCCCGGAACGGCTCTCGTACGGCAACACCATAAAGAAGGCCAGGGATATCGCGTTTTTTTATGAACAAGGCGTCAGGATGTTCGCTACAGACAGCAAAGAGGATCTCAAGAATATAGCCCAAAACGCTCAGGGCTCGAAGATCTACGTGCGTATACTCCTGGAAAGCTCCACCTCAGCCGACTGGCCCTTGTCCCGCAAATTCGGCTGCCACCCTGACATGGCCTATGATCTCCTCATCATGGCCCGGGACCTGGGGCTCGTACCCTTCGGCATCAGCTTCCACGTAGGGAGCCAGCAGCGGGACATCGGCGTCTGGGACGACGCCATTGCCAAGACCAAATACCTCTTCACCTCACTCGAAGAGGACGAAGGCATCAGGCTGTCGATGATCAACATGGGCGGCGGCTTCCCCGCGTCCTATACCCAGCCCACCAACGATTTAAGCGAATACGCCGCGGAAATAAAGCGCTATCTTATCGACGACTTCGGCGACGATCTTCCCAAGATCATCCTGGAGCCCGGCCGCTCCCTGGTGGGGAACAGCGGCATCCTGGTTTCCGAAGTGGTCCTGGTTTCCCGCAAAAACAACACCGCCTTAAACCGCTGGGTTTATCTGGACACCGGCAAATTCAACGGCCTCATCGAAACCATGGACGAAGCCATCAAGTACCCTATTGTTACCAGCAAGGACGCCCCTGGGGCAAAAGAAACAGAAGTCATCATCGCGGGCCCTACCTGCGATTCTATGGATATATTATATGAAAATTACAAGTACCGGCTGCCTGTGGAACTCAAAATAGGCGACCGCCTCTACTTCCTCTCTACCGGCGCCTATACCGGAAGCTACGCGTCGGTAAACTTTAACGGCTTCCAGCCCATCAAAACCTATATTTACAGGAGCGATACAGGCGCCCCTCAGGGCCGCCGCCTTACATCCTGATGTACTCTCCTACCCTCAGAAGTTTTATACGTTCAGCGTATCCGGGGTTCTCTTTTATAAACTCATCGAGCTCATAAAGGGGATACACCAGAGGCTCGTTGCTCAGGCTGATAACGCCAAAGTGCATGGGGATAGCGGTCTTCGCCTTTATATCGTCAGCAGCCATGACGAACTCCCGGGGATTCAGGTGCTGGTAGTGCATCATCCACCGGGGATCGTAGGCGCCGGCTCCGATAAGGGCGTAATCGATTTCGTACTTGCTTCCGAATTCCTCAAAGCCCCGAAAGTAACCTGTATCGCCGGAGAAATAAACGGTTTTGGAACCCTGGATGAGCCAGCCTCCCCAGAGGGTCGTGCCGTTCTTGTAACCCAGGCGGTAGCTCCAGTGCTGGGCAGGGAGGAACGTATAGGTAAGGGGGCCGAGCTTCAGGCTCTGCCACCAGTCAAGCTCATAAACTTCCTTTGCCTTTAATTGGGTAAAATATTTTTTCATGCCCATAGGAACGATAAATACCGCGTCTTTTTTTACCAGGGCCTTCACGGACTCCTTATCAAGATGATCGTAATGGTTATGGCTGATGATCACCACCGGCTTTTCAGGGACCTTTGAGTAATCGAATTTGATCTTAACGTCCTTGCTCAGTATCAGCGCCCGGTTTGAAAAGAAGGGGTCCGATATTACGGTTTCGCCGTTCATCTTGATAAAAGTTGAAGCATGGCCGGCAAAGGAAATACTGTCAAACGTTTTGTCCATAAGGTAAGAATAATCGTTCTCCTGCCATGCGTAATCCTCTTCAGGGAAAGGGGGATACTGCGGCTTTTTTCTGAAGAACCAGCCGCCTCCTGACCGGCTTTCCTCAGGAGGGGGGGGCCTTTCGGACCTGGGCATCCAGGGGTTATAATAAAGCCCTTCTTCGTCCACATGAGGGGCGTAGAGTTTGGCGGTATCCGTAGCCTTTACTTCCGCAATCCAGGCGGCATCGTCAAATTCAGGAACAGGAGCGGGGTCCGAAGCGCAAGCCGCAACGATTGCTGCGATCATTATGATAACACCTGTTATTTGAGCTTGTTCCAAAACCCGGTTACAGCAGCGCATCGATAGCGATCTCCCCGGCGGTGCAGGGTATGGTTACGCCCCAGTTTTCCAGCACCTCAGGGTGAAGCTCGCCGAAAACGCCGATGCTCTTGCCCTTGAACAGGATAGCCGCGGCCCTGCCCGGGATAAACCGGGAATCTGCGGATTCCTCTACCTCGTATTCCCTGGAGATGTAATAAAAAAGGGTTTGAAGCTGGCTGGCGGCGACATTGAAATTGGCGTCTCTGTCGGCGTGAAGAAAACCCAGGTACTGCCTGGTAGCGGTCCCGTAATTTTCAGCCTCATCCCTGTAGGCCACTTTGCCGATTTCAAAAATCCTGTGCGGATACGCCGAATGGCCCGAAACGGACTCGCTGGCCATAAGCGACGCCAGCACCGAGTCCCTGACGTATTCGTAATTCTCGGTCATGGGGTTGGAAATGCGGATGATCCGTTCCCCGCTGCCACGCATCTTTTCCACCAGGTCTTTCCGGGAACCAAGGTAATTGTAAATCATTTCCTGGTAGCCCATACCTACCAGAATCTCCTTGACCCGGCGGCTGAAAGAGGTAACAGGCGTAAGGCGGCCTATGGTGAAGTCGCTGGGACGCTCGGGTTTGAAGGAATTGAGCCCCCGGCCTATCATCACATCCTCCGCCACATCCGCGGCATGGAGGAAGTCGTTGCGGTATTCAGGGGGCCAGGCTTTAACGCCCTCAAGGACCGCTGTTTCCCCGCGTTCGGCTTCTTTTGCTTTTTCGGCTTTCACCCCCATTTTGGCCAGCGCCGCGAGGCATTCGCCGGCGCCCAGTTTTTCTCCCAGGAATTTTTCAATCCTTGCGAGGGAACAGAAAACAGGCTCCTGGAAATAGTAAGGTGTAACAACGGTCCTGCCGAAAGGCGTGTCGTACTCGTATTCCACTTCCACAGGCTCAATGGTAAAGCCCTGGTCCGCAAGGTCGCAGGCCACAATGGACGCCGACAAAGTTACCGCGCTCTGATCCGTGCCCGTAAGCTCCACAAAGAGGTCGGAGTCCCCTACCTGCACGGCCCCCAGATCGGCGGAGTTGATGATAGGCGGATACGAGAGGATTTCATTTTTCGAATCCAGCAGAAGGGGGTGCAGGGGTTCGTGTTCCTGGATAAAGCCGTATTCTTTTCCCTTTGGGTGCTGCCTCAAAATCTCCCTCAAAGTAAGGGGCGTGTCCCATTGCAGGGGTACAAAGGAAACCGAATCGGGGTCCGCGCCTTTGTAGATAATAGGCCACTGTATCCTGGCGATGCGGTAAAGCCCCATGGAAATGGTCCGCCGTTTGCGGCCGAAATTCCAGGCCAGCTTTTCCTGGGTCTGGATCATGTCCCGCAACGAGGCGTCGGTGATTGGTTTGCCTGAGGCGATAAAGCCCGCCAGGAAGGGCCGCACCTTCTGTACGCTTTTTTCAACCTTCACCTTGCGGCTTGTTTTTTTTGCATTCCCGGGGCTTGAGAAAAAAGGGTACTCCGGCCGCTTCCCGCTGTTATAAACCCTGAGCTGCCGGGCGCAGCCTGCGGTGGCCCAGAGGTCGGGGCGGTTGGTGTCGTTAAGCTCTATCTTGAGTATCCGCTCCGAAACCGGAAGGCCCGCTCCGCCCTCATCGGACCAGGGGTCGGAATCCAGTTCGGCCTTGGCGCAGCTAAGGGCTTCCTCAAGCTGCTCTTTGGCGCTCAAGCGGCCCCCCAGCCCTTCAGGGTCCGCCAGTGCATAGAATATTTCTTCGTTAACTTCGATCTTAGGCATTTGTTGTTTCCTTTGTTCTGCGCAGCCGCACGCTCTCGATATCGTAACTAAAGAGTTCTCTGAGGTCGTTAAGGCCCAGGGCCATAAGGGCCATGCGGTCGATGCCGATGCCCCAGGCGGCTACCGGTACGTTCACCCCCAGGCTGGCGGTCACCTCTGGCCGGAATATGCCGGACCCTCCCAATTCGAACCAGCCCAGCACCGGGTGCTTGATGTGGACTTCCACAGAAGGCTCGGTAAAGGGAAAGTAACCCGGCACGTACTTGACCTCTTTGGCGCCCGCCACCTCCCGGGCGAACATCTCCAGCATCCCCAGGAGGGTGCGGAGGTTCACGTTTTCGCCAAGCACGATTCCCTCGGTCTGGTAGAAGTCCGCCCCGTGGGTGGCGTTTACCTGATCGTAGCGGAAACAGCGGAGGATGCCGAAATACTTGCCCGGTATTTTCGCGTGAGGCAGGGTCTTGGCGGACATGACCGTCCCCTGGCTGCGGAGGATGAGCCGTTTGGTGAACTCCCGGTCAAAGGTGTAGTTCCAGCCCCGGCTCCCGGTTTTGCCCCCGTTTTCGTGGGCCGCCGCTACGTTGGAGAGCCAGGGCTCCTCAATGGATTTCGCGCTGCCGAAGCTGTCGGGACCCGAAGGCCCGGCTACACGGTAGACATCGTGGATGTCCCGGGCCGAATGGAACTGGGGCATAAAAAGGGCGTCTGAATTCCAGAATTCAGTCTCCACCAGAGGGCCGTCGAATTCCTCAAAACCCAATGACGCAAGCTTGTCCTTTACGTCTTCCAGAAATTTCGCGTAAGGGTTGGTCCTGCCCGGCGTCAGGCGGCTGGGCGGCACTTTCAGGTTATAGGAACGGAAAACCCTGCCCTTCCAGGAACCGGAACCCAGCATTTCCGGGGTAAGGGTTCCAACTTCGCCGCCCGTGATCCCCGCCGCCCTGAGGGCGGCGGCCACAGGCGCCGCTTCGGCGGTAAAGCCAAAGATCACCGTTTCCCGGTCCTGCTGGCGGAACGCCGCGTCGGCAGCGCCCCGCTTTTTGGCGATACCCGCCATAGCGGCCTTTTCGGCCGCGGAAAGATCGGCTTCCGCCAGGAAGCCCCCCTCTGCCGCGGCGGCCTTGTCCAGAAGGCCCCGGATAACGGCGAAGTGTTCCGCCGCCGGCCCTGTTATGGGGCGGCCGTCCTTTAACTGGTCCGCCGGCAGAGCCAGGATCACCTTTTTATCGGCGTCCATAGCCAGGACTCCCAGTTTGGACAAGGCGCCGAAGGCGCTGCCTATGTCTTTGTTTTCAAGTTTGAGATTTGCCGCAATGTCGGGCAGCCGGAGGCCGGACGATGTTCCGCCGCCTCCGCTGACGCGGACCAGTTCAACGATCCGCTCCTCAGGGGTCCCTTTCTCTTTCCATTCCCTGCCCAAACCGGTTAATTCATAAAACACCGCCGGATCCCGGCGGATTTCGCCGGCCAGGCCTTTGCCGGCCAGCCAGGACAGGGCCTGGTTGCCGTTCCCGCTTTTAAGGCCCAGGTCTTTTTCAACCTTATCGACCGTAAGCTCGTCGCCGTTTTTATACGACAGGATCACCTTCACTTCCAGAGGGTGGAGGTTCTTCACTGTGCTTTGAATATCAATACCCATGAGGGGAATACTACTCTTTTTCGCTTGTTCTTTCTATGCCCGGAGCGCGTCCGTTCCTGTTCAATAAACCGGGAAAGGGACTATTTCTTTTATCTCTACCAGAAAACGGGCGCTGCACGCCCAGCGCCCTGAGTCCATAAAGTACCGGGGGAAAGTCTCAAGGCTGATAAAGCCCCGGCTTTCTTTGGGCCTGTTCCGTTCGCTGCCCTGGAGCATTGCCCGTACTCCGGCCCTGGCGGCGTCCTCAAGAGCGGCCTTCCTGATAGCAAACCAGCCGGAAATTTCCACAGGCCCTCCCAGAGGGCCGTAACCGACTGCCTGGACTTTCCTGATAGTCCCGGTTCTCCAGGCCCTGATACGCCGGAGCTGATTTTCCCTGGGACGGTAATCCATCCAGGTGTAGAGCCGCATGTCCCGGAACTCCGCATGGGTTACCCTCAGCCCTGTATCTCCCCAGGGTATGGTTCCCAAAGGGGTAAGCTCGAAGTTCTCCCGGATGCCCCGGGCTCCTTCCCCGATATCATAATTAAAAGACCATCCGTAGATCTGGGCGGAAAAAAACAGCGCCGCTTCTTCCAGGGCCCGCCGGTAGGCGTCATCCTTGTCCAGCGGGTACTTTTCGTCCATAAAGGCCCCCAGAACCGGCTCAAGTTCCACCATCACTTCCCCCCGGAGCACTTCCTGGGCAGCGAGAAACAGGGGAAGAAGAAATAGCACAAAAACGAGCTCTATACGGCGCATCATACCCACATTATCGGTATAACAGGGCAAAGGCTGATGATTGAGCCTGTCCATACGAGCCTGGAATATACCGATAAGCTCGTCCAGACCAAGGCGATTGAGATCGCTTATGTAGCTGTCCCAGCAACGGCTTACAGCTTCCGTATCTCTTCTTCAGAAAGCCCGGTTACAAGAGCGATCTTTTCCGCCGGATCGCCAAGC
>JAITEW010000094.1 GCA_031281855.1 Treponema sp. | reverse complement strand
ACGACGCTTCCCGGTTGTTTGGCGGAAGGTTCGGCAGAGGCGGCTTGCTGGGGCCCCGCAGGGAGGGGGGAGGATGACGGCGGGGAACGGCAGGCAAAAGGGCGGCAAAGCGCCCGGGCGGCCGGACGCGGGCATCAGGATAGCCCTGGCCGGAAACCCAAACTCAGGGAAGACGACCCTGTTTAACGCCATTACCGGGGCGCACCACAAGGTAGGGAACTATCCGGGCGTAACTGTGGAAAAGCGGGAAGGGGTCCGCGTCCGGGGGGCAAGGCAGTATCATTTTATAGACCTCCCGGGGATCTACAGCCTTACCGCCTATTCCATAGACGAAGTAGTGGCCCGGGATTTCATTCTTGACGAAAACCCGGATATCATCGTGGATGTCCTTGATTCTACCAACCTTGAGCGCAACCTCTACCTCTGCCTCCAGTTCCAGGAACTGGGCATCCCTGTAGTGGGCGCCCTGAACATGACCGACGAAGCCGAAGCCAAAGGCATCTCTATAGACGAAAAAACCCTTTCCCAGACCCTGGGGATTCCTATGGTCAAGACCGTAGGGCCCAAAGGCGCCGGGATGGACGACCTTCTGGACTGTATCGACAGCATCGTTTCCCGGCCTTCAGGCGGCCCGGTGGAAGCCCCAGGGGGCCGTCATTCCATCACCTATGGGGATGAAATTGAGGCAAAGCTGCAGGACCTTGGAAACCTCATTTTGACCGATACCGGTTTCAGCGCCAGGTTCCCGGTACGCTGGCTGGCGGTGAAGCTCCTGGAAAAAGACGCCAACGCCTTCGAGCGGCTTAAATGCCATCCCAGGGCGGCGGAAATCGGAGCCTGCGCCAAAGAGGCGGGCCTCTGGATAGACCGCCATTTCGGCAAAGACTCGGAGATCATTATCACCGAACAGCGCTACGGGTACATCAGGGGAGCGGTTAAGGAATCTATAAAGCTTATAAAACATTCGGACTTCTCTGTCACCGAAGCGGTGGACAAGGTGATTATGAATCGTTTCCTGGCGCTTCCTATTTTTATTCTGGTCCTTTGGACTATGTTCCAGATCACCTTCTTTCTGGGCGAATACCCCATGACCTGGCTGGAAATCCTCTTCGGCCTTATGGGGGACTTTTTCACTTTCGTCATTCCCGAAGGGCTGCTGCGGTCCCTCATTGTTGACGGAATTATCGGCGGCGTCGGCGGGGTCCTGTCCTTTGTGCCCCTTATCGTGATCCTCTTTTTTCTCCTTTCGATACTTGAGGACGTGGGCTACATGTCCCGTGCGGCTTTCGCTACCGACAAGTTCCTCCACGCCTTCGGCCTCCACGGCCAGTCCATAGTCCCTCTGATGCTGGGCTTCGGATGTTCCGTGCCGGCTATCATGGCGTCCCGGACCCTGAAAAGCCCCAGGGACCGCATCCTCACGGTGCTCATCACCCCGCTTATGAGCTGCGGCGCCAAGCTCCCGGTGCATGTGCTCCTGGCTGCGGCTTTCTTTCCCGAACACGCCGCCAACATGGTGATCCTTATTTACAGCATAGGCGTGGCCCTTTCGCTGATCTGCGCCCTGGTCCTCAAGCGGACAATCCTTAAAGGGGACCCTACGCCTTTCGTCATGGAACTGCCCCCTTACCGGGCCCCTACCCTGCGGGGGGTGCTTTGGCATGTATGGGAAAAAACCTGGATGTATATGAAGAAAGCCGGTACGGTTATCCTGGCATCTTCCATCATCATCTGGGCTATTACGACTTTCCCTTCTTACAAAATGAACGGCAGTGAAAAAACGGAACTTGCCGCTGCCTTTAGCCGGGAAAATCCGGAAGCGGACAGCGCCGGGCTGGAAACCTACCTTGCCAACGCCGAAGCCCAGAACGCCCTGGCGTACAGCTTCGCAGGCAGGCTCGGTCATTTCCTTGAACCCCTGTTCCGGCCCCTGGGTTTCGACTGGAAAATCGCGGTAGCTTCGGTAACGGGTTTTGCAGCCAAGGAAGTGATCGTTTCCACACTGGGCATACTCTACCGGGTAGGCGCGGGGGAAGAAGAAAACGAGGGCCTGCGGGACGCCCTGAACCGGGACTCCCACATGCGGCCCCTGGCGGCTTTCGTCCTTATGCTCTTCACCCTGATCATCCCGCCCTGCTTTGCCGCCCTGGCGGCTATGAAGGCTGAAATAGGCGCCAGGTGGGTGGGCTTCGAACTGGTCTTTCTGTTCTGCCTGGGATGGGCGCTGGGCTTTATCGTGTATCAGGCAGGGAGTTTGGCGGGGTATTAACCTTTTTAAGAAGTTTTTCCCGCCTTTTTTCAGCCTCAACGTGCATTTCCTCAAGGAGCGCCATAATGGCATCCGCAACGGCCTGTTTTTTGTCTTCCGGTTCCGCCCCGGTTCTGGCGGCCCGCTCTTCGACATCTGAACGGACCTTGTTCCGGAACCCGGCGCAGGAGATCACCGGCCCGGCGGTAAGGCGCACCAGATCCCGGCTCACCGAATCGTCCATCATATCGCCCTGACGCACATGAAGGACTTCGCCGTTGACGGCCACAGGGCACATATAATCGAAAGACTTGATGTAAGAGTCGATCTCCCGCACTCCCCGTTTGGTACTGGGGTCCCAGGGGCGGTACCGGGTGCCTGAAGGGAAGAGCAGTATGAGCTTTCCTTTGGTCTTTATGTCCATAAGAGCCTTCATAGCGGCCCGGTTGATGGCGTTGCTGCGGATTATCTCAGCCCGGTCCCTTTCGGTGTCCAAACCGGCCAGAGAACGGCTGGGATAGATGACGAGACGGGTATAGGCGCTTGCGAAGGCGGCGACTACGGGGTTGTCTTCGTTGAGCTTCATCCCCGCTATGGCCACTAAAGCCCCGGAGATGTCCGCGCCGCTGCCGCCTTCTTTCCGCACCAGGCAGGAAAAAAGGGAAAGGTCCATGTTACTGTAATGCTCCGGGAGAAGAAGGCAGGACGCCCCGTTCTTCGCCTTTGAAAGAAGATCCTCAAGATGTTCCATGCCGTCCACCCCGGAGCCAGGGAGAACCAGGGTTTCTACCATGTGATCCAGTAACGGGAGGATATCGTCGGCCCCCTGCTGGTATACGTTATGTTCGGTAATTACTGTAGAAGATTTTGAGAGAGAGACCGCCTGTTTGATCTGCTCCCTGAAGGCTGTATTAAGCGTTTCCATAAATAAAGTATAAACGGCTCTTAAATTCGCTGTCAATGGAAACCAATGGGAGGGAAACTACAGCTCCCCCCAGAGGCGGATAAGTTCCGCTGTAAGCCGGCAGGCTGCGGCCATTTCGGGGATAGAGAGCCATTCCAGGCGGCTGTGGGCGTTCCGGCCTCCGGTAAAGATGTTGGGCGTAGGTATCCCCATTTCGGTAAGCCGGGACCCGTCGGTTCCGCCCCGTATGGGCTTCTGGCGGATCCCGATATTCATGTTGATAAAAGCCTGTTTGAGCTTTTCCAGCACATCAGGCTTTTCGTCGATTTTTTCTTTCATGTTAAAGTACTGGGCCTTCGCGTTTACCGTAACCTTTCCGCCCGGAAACTGGGCCTCTACGGCGCGGGCGAAGATCTCCAGCGCCGCTACCCGCCGTTCGGCGCCTTTGCGGTCAAAATCCCGGATAAAAACTTCGAGCTTCGCGTTCTCCACATCCCCGTGGATCTCCAGAGGGCAGTAATAGCCGTAATAACCGTCTGTGGCTTCCGGGCTTTCCGAGCGGGGAAGCATAGACGCGAAAGAGGCGGCCATAGAGGCGGCGTTGGCCATGATCCCCCTGGCGGTCCCCAGGTGCATGGACTTGCCGGTGAAGCTGATGTCCGCCCCCCAGGCGTTGAAGCATTCGGTTTCCAGTTCGCCTATAGGCCCGCCGTCCAGGGTATAGCAGGCTTTGGACCGCAGCTTTTCGAGGGGGAATTCCGGAAGCCCTTTGCCGGTTTCCTCGTCAGGGGTAAAGATAAGCTCCACAGGGCCGTGGGGAATTTCAGGATGCGTCAAAAGGAACTCAGCGGCGCCTACAATCGCGGCTATACCCGCTTTGTCGTCAGCTCCCAGGAGGGTGGTTCCGTCGGTGTGGATCAGGGCCTTGCCCTTCTGGGCCGCCAGGTCAGCGTCGGCTTCGGGATCAAGACAGAGCCCTCCGGCAAGGTTTATTGTAGTACCGTCGTAACGCTCTACTACCCTGGCCTTTACGTCCCTGCCTGAAACCTCGCTGGAAGTATCCAGGTGGGCCAGGAACCCTACCCACTGGGCGTTTTCTTTCCCCGGACTGGCAGGGAGCCGGGAAATCACATAACAATGATCGGTAAGCTCCGTATCTTTTAGACCCAGGCTCCGCAGTTCTCCGGCCAGGTATTTCGCAAGCTCCCACTGCCCCGGCGTAGAAGGGGTAGCCTCCACATGACGGTCGCTGGTGGTCCAGCAGCCCGCATAGGTTAAAAACCGCTTAACAGTCAGATCGGCAAAAACAGCATCGTCAAATGCGCTGATTCTGTTACTCATGCGTTGAGTATGAACCAAAAGGCGGCGGGGTTTCAATGGACTTGTTCAGTATTTACCGTCCTTGCCTCAAGGGGCGAAATTTTCTATACTGGACCTATGTCAATTCCCTGTTTCCCCGAGTACGTTCCCCTTACTATGGAATTAAAAAATGAAATGCATCCCAAGCTGTCCCTTACCCCTGATGGGGTTTCGGAATTCACTTTTGCGGATCTTTACCTCTTCAGGAAACGCTACAATTACCGGATTTCCAAAATCGAAGACAAGACCTTTATTATTTCCGGAATACAGCCTCCCCATAATCCGGGTGAAGAAAGCCGCACCTTTTTTATGACCCCCTGTGCGGCCCCCGGGCGGGGCATCCTTGAAGAACTCTTCAGGACCCACGATTACTGGAAAAACATATCCGATTCGGTGCTTATCCCTGTACAGAAACACCTTGAAGAATGGGGGATAGAGATTTTAGAGGATCGGGACAATTTCGATTATCTCTACCTCAGAACAGACCTGGCGGAACTTTCGGGCAAGAAGTACCACAAAAAGCGGAATCTGGTTAACCAGTTTCTTTCTTCCTATACAAGCAGCGGGAAGCCCCTTAGGCCGGAACTCATCCCTGAGGCCATTGGGGTCCTGGACCGCTGGCGGGAAGACAAGGGCTCCGAAGGGGATTATACCGCCGCCAGGGAAGCTCTGGATCTTTTTAGCGATCTCAACCTCAAGGGCAGCCTTTACTATATCGACAATAAGCCCGCAGGCTGGTGTCTGGGTGAACCCATAGGCCGGGGCAGGATCTTCACCATTCACTTTGAAAAGGCCATAGACGAATACAAGGGCATCTACCAGTATCTGAACCAGGCGTTCGCCTCAGGTTTGCCGGAATATTTTACCTACATCAACAGGGAACAGGACCTGGGCGATGAGGGCCTCAGGCAGGCTAAAATGACCTACCGGCCTTCGGGTTTTGTGCGGAAGTACACAGGCAGGATGGGGAAGTAAGAAAAGGAAAATATGCCCGGAAAAAAAGCGCCTCTCAAACCCTACTTAAAATGGGCAGGGGGAAAACGGCAGTTATTACCCGAAATCAGACTGTACCTGCCTCAAAATAAAACAGACCTTGTTTATTACGAACCGTTTGTAGGCGCCGGCGCCGTATTGTTCGATTTACAGCCAAAGAAGGCTGTTATAAACGACTTTAACCATGAGCTCATTCTTACGTATCAGGTTATAAGGGATAACATAGAAGAACTTCTGGGGGAATTAAAAATCCACCAGGAACATCACAGCGAAGCGTATTATTACGAAGTACGCGCTCAGGACCGGGACGCCGGCGTTTTCAACCGCTTAGGCGGGGCGGAACGGGCGGCCCGGCTCATTTACCTTAACAAGACCTGCTATAACGGCCTCTACCGGGTTAACTCCCAGGGTTTGTTCAATGTCCCTTACGGCAAATATAAAAATCCCGCTATTTGTGAAGAACCGGTTTTACGGGCAGTCCATCATTATCTGAGCGCCAATGACATCACTATTCTGAACGGGGATTTTGAGGAAGCGGCAAAAAAAGCCGGGAACGCATCGTTTGTTTATTTTGATCCTCCTTACCACAGCCAGGATAAAACAAATTTTACCGGTTATCAGGCTGAGGGGTTTAACGAGGGCGAACAGATACGGCTGAAGGACACGTTTATGTTTTTAACAAAAAAAAATATTCCCTGTTTGTTGAGCAATGCGGATACGCCGTTTATCAGGGAATTGTATAATGATGAGAAATTTGAAATCATAACTGTCTCGGCAAAACGGCCTATTAATTCTGTTGCCGAAGGCCGCGGCGGCGTCAGTGAAGTGCTGATAAAAAACTGGAAATGAAAGGAAGAACAAATGAACTGGCAGAGTATCCTGAATTCCTTACCTGGTATAATCCTTGGCCTTACGGTCCATGAATGCTGCCACGCCTGGGCAGCGTACCGGCTGGGGGATCATACCGCTATGGAACAGGGCCGCCTCAGCTTTAATCCCCTCAAGCATATAGACCTCATCGGTTTCCTTTTCCTTATCTTCGCCGGATTCGGATGGGCCAAGCCGGTACAGTTCAACCCGGAAAATTTAAAATCCCCCAGAAGGGACAAGGCCCTTATCGCCGCGGCAGGACCGGCTTCCAACTTTCTTCTGGCATTGATCTTCATCTTTATGGTAAAGGGATACCAGGCGCTGCTGGAATACGCTTATTTTTCGGTATCAGATACTTTGTACTCGTTTTTATCTTCCGGTTTTTTCCCGCACCTTGTCATGATCATCCTCCAGGCGGCGGTCATTAATCTGGGGCTTTTTATTTTCAACCTTATCCCCCTCCCTCCCCTGGACGGCAGCCATATTGTTTTTTCCGGCCTCAACCTAAAGCCCGAAACAGAACGGCTGATAATGAAAATCGGCGCGCCTTTGCTTTTCATTATCCTGATCATCGGGAACCGCACCAGCCTGGACATACTCCCTATCGGAAAACTTGTCTGGGCCATTGTAGGGCTCTTTTTCCCGGAATTGAAAGCGGACTAGGCAAAACTAAAGGCTACTTTGAGATCCCCCTGGGTACCGGCGGCGTACTCAAAGGCTTTTTCCCATTCTTCCAGTTTGAAGAGCCTGGAAACCACCCCATCGGTCTTGAGTTTCCCGGAGGCTATGTTCTTAATAACAAAGGGGAAGCAGTAGGGCGAAAGATGGGAACCCAGCACGTCCAGCTCCTTGCGGTCGCCTATGATGGACCAGTCCAGTTCAGTAGGGGCGGCGAATACGGAGAACTCCACAAAGCGGCCCAGCTTGCGGATGATCTGCATACCCTGAACCACCGAGGACGGGTGTCCGGTGGCTTCGATATAACTGTCGCAGCCGTAGCCGTCGGTCATTTTCATGATCTCGTCCGCTATATTCACCTTGCCGGGATTCCAGGTTATATCGGCGCCAAACTCTTTGGCTTTTTCAAGCCTGTTGTCCTGCATATCCAGGGAGATGAGTTTCGCGGGGTTTTTCATCCTGGCGTAGGTGACCATGCCCAGGCCCAGAGTACCGGCGCCTGAAATAACCACGATGTCTTCGCAGCCGATTTGGGCCCGGTCCACGCAGTGCTTGGAACAGCCGTAAGGTTCGATGAGCAGAGCCGGCTTGAGAGGCAGGTCTTTGGGCACCCTGGAGATCACCGAATTTTTCGGCAGCCGCACGTATTCGGCCATGCCGCCGTTGAGGTTCGAAAAAAAGCCGAAGATCTCGTGCGTCTGGCACATCCAGTAGCGGCCTGATTTGCAGAACCGGCATTCCCCGCAGGGGACTATCTGGTCAGCCGTCAGCCTGTCGCCGGTACTGTAAGCTTTTACGCTGCTCCCCACAGCGGCGACGGTTCCCAGGAATTCGTGGCCAGGGATAAAGGGCGGCTTTACATAGCCGCTCTGTATGCCGCCGCCCCAGAACATGGCCGCCCCGTGCCGGCACTTGAGGTCCCCGGCGCAGATGCCGCAGCCTTCGGTTTTGAGGATGATGTCATCAGGCCCGCACTCAGGAACCGGGAAATCAGGCACAAAGCGGTAATCCGTCTGGCTGTAAGCGACCAGGGCTTTCATCGTCTTGGGTAAACCCATATACTTCCTCCGTTAACTAAAAACCACGCACACCGGGGACTGAAGGGGGTATTCCCATTCTATCTTCAAAAAACCGGAATCTTTATCAACCCGGAAAACCGCCAGGTTGTCCGAATCCTGGTTCGCCGCAAGGACAAAGTTCCCATCCGGGGCAACGCCGAAATCCCTGGGCGTTCTGCCCCCTGAGGGGACCGCGCAGATCCATTCCGCCATGCCGCCTGGAGCTATCCGGAAAACAGCGATGCTGTCGTGGCCCCTGTTAGAAGTATAAACAAATTCGCCATCAGGAGCTATCTTCACTGACGCGCAGGCGCTGTCTCCCTTCCAGCCTTTTGGCAGGCAGGAAAGGGTTTGGAGTCTTTCAAAGCATCCCCGGCTGGGGTCGTACTTCAAAACATCCAGGGTAGAATCAAGCTCGTTTACGCTGTACGCGCAGGTCCCGTCGGCGTTAAAAACCCCGTGCCTCGGCCCGGCGCCAGAGGCGCTTTGATACCAGGGCTCTTCCGCGGGGCTCAGGGGTTCCGCAGCGGCAGGGTCGAAGCGGTAAGCCATTATCCGGTCGGTCCCAAGGTCAAGGGCAAAACCGAAAGCGCGTTTTTTGTCAAACATGAAGGAATGGGCATGCGGCGCTTCCTGGCGATCCGGGTTAGGCCCGCGCCCGCTGAAACGTATGCGCTGGCAGGGATCTCCCAGGGCCCCGTCTTTAGCGAGAGGAAACACCGTAAGGCTCCCGCTGGAATAATTGGCTGTTACTATATAGGAAGATTCCGCACCGGTTCCGCTCTCGCCGTTCAGGGCAAGGTGGCAGGGGGCCTTTCCCCCTGTAGGCTTCCGGTTGATGAGTCCGAGGCTTCCGTCCTTATTCACGCAGTAGGCTGAAACAACACCGCTGCCTTCTACAGGCACATCGTCAACTTCGCTGGCAGCATAGAGGTACTTCCCGCCGGGGGAGAGGCACAACCACGAAGGGTTAAGCTCCTGGGCCGCGAGGCGCAGGTCCTCTATTACCCCGGTTTTGGAATTCATCCTGAACGCATAAATACCCTTCCCACTGCCCAGAGGAGGACGGGTATAGGTTCCGATATACCCGGTAAAAAACCCGGGGTCCGATTCAGTCCTGTCCATAAAAGCTCCTTGTCTTTATATGCAATCTATAAACATTTTATATTTTATGGATAAAAAATCAATCAACCCCCCTGAGTGGAAGATTAACTCCACTGTGAATAAATGCGTCTGCAATGCGACACACATTGACAAACCGAATGTACAGTGCTAGTATAAATTGATGTAATCGGTTACAGTGTTGTAAGATCTAGGGCGGATTCGGCGTTTTGCGCCGCACAGGCAGCAGGTACGGAGGGATTTGATGAGCGAATCAATGAAACTGGATTTTAAGGATAAAGTGGTAATAATCACCGGAGCCGGCGGGATTATGGGATCCGCAATGTCGAAAGAATTTGCCAGGAACGGCGCAAAAGTAGTCGGCGCCGATATTGCGGCTGAGGCGCTGGAAAACCTTGTAAAGGAAGTCCGCGGCGCCGGAGGGGACATGATCGGCGTACAGGCCGATGTGGGCGCGAAGGAAAGCGCCTCGAATCTTATTGACCAGGCAGTTAAAAAATACGGTCGTATCGACGTATTGGTTAATAACGCCGGGGTAAACATCGGGGGCCGTAAAGAGATCCACGAATTCGCCTATGAAGATTGGGAAAAGTGTATCAACATCGATTTGAACGGCGTTTTTTACTGTTCAAAGCCGGCGGTTCATCAAATGATAAAAGGCGGCGGCGGTTCGATTGTTAACATAGCTTCAATTATCGGCGTTACTCCTGCGCCCCTTCAGTCCGCTTTTGCCGCCGCCAAAGGCGGAGTGGTTAACCTTACCAGGGCGATGGCCGCGGAATTGGGCAAGTATAACATCAGGGTGAACGCAATATGCCCAGGTTCGACAGAACAAAAAGGCAGCAATGCCTTTAAGAGTTCATTGAAGGAAAATTATGAATCCCATCTTTCCTTTATACCCCTGGGCCGGATAGGCACCGGCGAAGACATTTCGGCGCTGACTTGTTTTCTTGCTTCCGGTGAAGCTTCCTATATTACCGGCGCGGTGCACGTTATAGACGGCGGCTGGATATGCCACGCGCCGAGAAATTTCAGATTTTGAAAAAGCATCAGGTGTAATACATGAAAGTCTTTTTGGTAAAAGAACCCGGTAAAGCTGAAATTGTCGAAATGGAACGGCCTGTCCCTGGCCCGGGATTTATGCTGGCGAAAGTTCTGCACTGCGGCATCTGCGGCACCGATGTCTCCATTTTGAACGGTACCCTCAGTCTGGGTAAAGGCAATGAACCCGTTTACCCGGTGCGCATAGGCCACGAATGGTCCGGCGAGGTTGTCGAACTGGGACCTGGGGCAAAACGTCTTAACATCGGCGACAGGGTGGTCAGCGAAACCGGCTACTCCTGCGGCGTGTGCGAAGGCTGCATCACCGGCGAAGGCTGTCTGGAAGGAAGGGCCCTGGGCACCATAGGGAACTGCTGGCCCGGAGCTTTCGCCGAATACATCCTCATGCCGGAACGGCTTACGTACCGTATTCCCGATACGGTGCCGACAGACACGGCAGCCTTGATAGAACCTGCGAGTATAGGTTTCGGGAACCTTTGCAGAACCCCCATAGGGCCGGGAAAGATCCTCCTTGTTGTGGGTACCGGGCCGATTTCCCTCGGGGGCTTGGCCTGCGCTAAAGGAATTGGCAGCGGCAAAATACTTCTGGCAGGCCGCAAGGATTCAAAGCTGGCAATAGGGAAAAAACTCGGCGCAGATGTTCTTATTAACATGGAAAAAGAAGATCTCCGCAAAGCGGTAATGCGTGAAACCGGCGGAAGGGGAGCCCATGTGGTTCTTGATACAACAGGGGCAGTCGAACTCCTGAACCTTTCCGTTGCTTTAACCAGGAGCGGCGGGCATTTGGCCATTCCGGGATTTTATGAACAAGTGGTAAATAATTTCGCCATAGACAATATCATCGTCCGGGGCATAACCCTGACAGGCGGCTCAAGTCCGGTAATTCACCGCATCCTGGATCTTCTCGCCAGGGGGATCATCGATTTTAAACCCATGATTACCGACAGGTATCCTTTTGCGAAAATCAAAGAAGCCTTCGCGGCTGTGAAAGAAAAAAACGATACCAGGGTAAAAATAATTGTTGATTTTTAATTTGGAGGATAAAATGGCTAAAGCGGAATGGAAATTAGTTAATTCGGAAAACGTGGCGCCTTTCGGCAGCGGGGATTACCAGTCAAGAATGCTCACGGGCAACGAGATGGCTGGAGAGGAAGTTATTAATATCAATGAAGGTACCCTCAAGGCCGGAGGGACCACTAACAACGAAAGCGGCCGCGGCGGCGTTCATGAATTAACCGAGATCTACTATATTATTGAAGGCGACGGCGATATCGTCCTTGACGATGTACATATACCCGCCAAAGCCGGCGACGTGTATGTAATTCCCGGGGGGACTTATCATTGGATCGATAACAGCAAAAGCACGAAACCCTTCCGCATTTTAACCTTCTGGGAACGGCAGGAACAAAACGAAGTTTACCACGCGCGGCTTAAAGCCTGGGGAACATCGGTTAAAAATATCGACGACGCCTATACCGAAAAACGAATCAAATCTGCCCGCCGGACCCGGAGGTGACCTCCCGGCTTGTCAGCGGCTAATTGCGTCTCAGAAAAATCGATTGACATTGGTATTATATGTTAGTATGATGGTATTACCAATTTTTTATCAGATTCATTTTTAGGAGCGCATGTATGGGTATGGAAATCACGGACTTAGTCGAACGCTCAAGGGCGGCCCAAAAGCTAATCGCAGGATATTCACAGGAAAAAGTCGATGCGATTGTAAAAATAATGGCAAAAACGGTATATGACAACGCCGAGCCTCTGGCAAAGCTGGCTGTAGAAGAAAGCCGCATGGGGGTTTACGAAGACAAAATCGCCAAAAACAAGGGGAAAGCCCGGATCCTGTGGCACGGCCTTAAAGGGAAAAAATCCGTCGGCATCCTGGAATACGACAAAGCCGCGGGGATTGCCATAGCAGCCAAGCCCATGGGCGTCATCGGCGCCGCTACCCCCTGTACGAACCCGGTAGTCACCCCTTTGTGCAACGGCATGTTCGCCATAAAAGGCGGCAATTCCATTATCATCGCTCCGCATCCAAGAGGGAAAAAAACCGCCAAAAGACTGACGGAACTCTTCTATCCTGAATTTGACAAGCTCGGCGTTCCCAGAGACGCATTCCTTGTAATCGAAGAGCCGACTATCGAAGCGACGAACGAACTCATGAAGGCGGTTGATGTGGTAATCGCCACAGGCGGCGCCGCTATGGTAAAATCCGCCTACTCCAGCGGCAAGCCCAGTTTCGGCGTCGGGCCCGGAAACGTCCAGGGCCTGGTTGATGACGATGTTGATTTTGACGAAGCTGCAAAAAAAATGATCGCCTCCAGGATATTCGATAACGGGATCATCTGTTCAGGGACCCAGACCATCATCGCTTCAAAAAAGAATTTTAAAAACGTTATTGACGCCTTTATTAAAAACGGCGCTTATTTTATCGATGATACCGCCAGGATCGACGCCTTCAGGAAAGCCATATTTCCCGGAGGGAAGGTAAACAAGGACTGCGTCGGCATTTCCGTTGCGGATGTTGCAAAGCTGGCGGGAGTCGAGATCCCGCAGGGAACCAAACTGGTCATCCTCAAGCCGGAGAAGTACGGCAAGGGGGAGGATTTAAGCGGTGAAAAAATGTGCCCTGTGATGACCGCCTATGAATACGGCGACTGGAAAGAAGCGGTGCAAATTGCTTATGAAAATCTTGCGTACGAAGGGGCCGGGCACTCGGTTGACGTTCAGTCCAACAACAGGGATCACATCGAATACGCGGGGCTCGCGCTGCCTGTATCCCGCATCCTGGTGAATCAGATTTGCGCAACCCAGAACGGCGGCGCCTTTAGCAATTCGCTTTCACCCACTACTACCCTGGGCTGCGGAAGCTGGGGCAACAATTCCATCAGCGAAAACCTGTCATATTATCACTTATTCAACAAATCCCGGATCGCCTATGTTAAAGAAGACTGGCGCCAGCCTTCGGACAACGAGATATGGGCGTAAGGATCCGGTATGAAATTACTGGAATATCAGGCAAAAGCCGTTATGGAGAAGTTCGGCATCCAAACCATGAAAGGGGCGGTTGTCGAAGAAGCCGGCTGCGCCGCTAAGGCGGTAAAGGAAGCGGGCCTTGTTTATCCTGTGGTGATTAAGGCGCAGGTACAGACCGGCGGCAGGGGCAAGGCGGGAGGCGTTAAAACCGCGCGGAATGAGGCTGAGATGGAAAGCCTCTGCAGCCAAATGCTTGGCATGGAGATCAAGGGCTTAAAAGCGAACCAGCTCATGATAGCGGAGAAGGCGGACCCTGTAATGGAGTGGTACCTGGCGGTACTGCTGGACAGGTTTTCCAAAGCCCCGGTCCTCATCTTTTCTCCTTTTGGCGGCATGGACATCGAAGAAACAGCCCGTACCAATCCGGATAAAATCGCGAAGCTCCCTTTGGATCCTTTTCGGGGAGTAGAGGATTATGCGGTCGAATATGTTTTTGACAAAACCGGGGCTGACAAACAGTATAAAGCAGCGCTGAAAGATATTATGAAAAAATTGTTTGCCATGTTTTTTCAATACTATACGATGCTGGCGGAAATCAATCCTTTGATGATCGATAAAAACGGCAGCCTTATCGCCCTGGACAGCAAAATAGAAATTGACGATAACGCCCTTCCGTTTCTGCCTGATGTTTTGAGTTACCAGGAAAAACTCCAGGAAGATCCCCAGACCATCGAAGCGCGAAAGGTCAATTTCCATTTCGTGCCTATGGATGAAGAGGGTACTATCGGGGTAATGTCCAACGGCTCAGGCATGCTGATGAGCTGCATCGATTTGATTTCCCAAAAAGGGATGAAAGTCCACGCTGCGCTGGATCTTGGAGGAGGCGCTACTGCCGAAAGGATTGCCAGGGCGGTACAGATCATGCTGAGCCGCCAAAAGATAGATACGGTTTTTATCTGCATATTCGGAGGCATTACCCGGTGCGACGAAGTCGCTAAAGGCGCCTGTATGGCTATGGAGAATGTCAAAGAATCAGGAAAAAAAATCGTTCTGCGCATAGAGGGAACCAACAAAGAACAAGCCGCCCGGATTGTGGCCGATTCAGGGCTTCCAATCATAACTGCCGAAGGAATACCCCGCGCTGTAGAGGCGATCTACCGGGCCCGGAACGGAGCGTAACATGAGCATACTGATTGACAAAAACACCAGGCTCCTGGTTCAGGGAATTACCGGACGCGAAGGAAGTTTCCATACCCAGACCATGCTTGAATACGGGACCAATGTCGTCGGAGGCGTAACTCCCGGAAAAGGCGGCCAGACGCTGCCCTTTGAAATCAACGGGAAAACGGTAAACCTTCAGGTGTTCAATACCGTACGGGAAGGGGCGGAAAAGACCGGCGCTAACGCGACGGTGCTCTTCGTGCCCGCGAAATTTACGCCCGCGGGAGTTTACGAAGCTGCAGACGCCGGCATCCCTGTCATCATAACGATCTCGGAACATACCCCGGTCCACGAGATGATGAAGTGTTATTACACAGCCCGCCAAAAGGGCCTCCGCCTTTTCGGGCCAAACTCCTTCGGCATAATTTCCCCGGGAAAGTGCAAAGCCGGTTTCATGGCGCATAAATATTATATTGAAGGCCCTGTAGGGATCATGTCCCGGAGCGCGACTAACTGTTACGAGACAGTTATGATGATGACCGCCGCCGGCATAGGCCAGTCAACATGCATCGGCATAGGGGGCGACATGATCCCAGGTTCAAGCTTTGTCGATTTGCTGCCCGATTTCCAGGCCGACCCCCAAACAAAGGCCATCGTCCTTATCGGCGAAATCGGCGGCAGCGAAGAGGAACTGGCCGCGGCGTTCATCAAAGCCCATGTTACAAAACCCGTGGTAGCCCTTATAGCCGGGAAAAACGCCCCAAAGGGAAAAAACATGGGCCACGCAGGCGCCATTGTCTCGGCTGACGGAACCGGAAGCGCCGGAAACAAGGAAAAGGCGCTGCGTGAAGCGGGCGTCCGTATCGCCGAAAGCACTACGCATATTGTCGAAATTCTTAAGCAGCTTTCGTTGGAATGATCGGAATAAACAGAATCAACCGGGGGAAGATAATGGGTGATACGCAATACGATGTCGCGGTAATCGGCGGAGGCCCCGGAGGGTATATTTGCGCCATCCGCTGCGCCCAGTTGGGGAAAAAAACAATACTCGTGGAAAAGCAAAGCCTCGGGGGAACATGCCTTAACCGGGGCTGCATTCCGGTGAAAACCCTGCTGCACACGGCGGAACTCTACCATGAGCTTGAACACCACGGCAAGGAACTGGGCATTATTACCGGAAACCTTGCACTGGATTACGCGGCCCTGGGGGATCGCAAAGAAAAGATCGTCAGCGGCTTAAGGAACGGCATTAGCGCCCTGATCAAAGGCTACCATATAACGTCCCTTTCCGGCACAGCGGCGCTGACCGGCCCGGAATCGTTTACGGTAAACGGCGGACAATACGCTGCCGGAAATATCGTGCTTGCTGCGGGCTGCGAACCTTCCGCTATCGCCGTGCCTGGCGCGGATCTTCCTGAAGTGATCAATTCCGACGCCTTTTTAAGCATGAAAGAGCTTCCTGAATCGGCGGTTATTATCGGCGGCGGGGTAATCGGCGTAGAGTTTGCCGTCCTGCTGGCTTCTTTCGGCAGAAAAGTTACCATCATTGAAACCCTCCCGCGGATACTGAACAGTATGGATGATGACATTTGCAAACACCAGACCCTTATTCTGAAAAAAATGGGCATAGCCATTCATACCGGCGACAGACTCATTGAGATCAGGGAAAAAGGCCTCTGTGTCTATGAAGAAGAGGGAACGCGGAAAGAGGCGGCAGGGAACGTGGTTATTATGGCAGTAGGCCGGCGGCCAAACACGAAAGCCCTGGGGCTGGAAAACGCCGGCGTTGGCACGGACAGGGGTTTTGTCACTGTAGATGAGTATATGCGGGCCAGTATCCCGAACATATACGCCATAGGGGACATAACCGGCAAAGTCCAGCTTGCCCATGTTGCAAGCGCCCAGGGACTTGCGGCTGCCAATAACATAGCCGGGAAAAAGACCGTAATGCGCTATGATGTTATTCCTGCCTGTATATACACCAATCCCGAAATAGCAAGCGTAGGCATGACAGAAGCCCAGGTCAAAGCCGCCAACATCCCCTTTAAGACGGGGTTCTTCCCCGGAGCGGCCAACGGCCGGTCCCTGATTATGAATTCGAAAGAAGGTTTCGTGAAGATTTTAACCCGCGAAGACACAGGCGAAATTCTCGGCGCCCACATAATCGCGAAACGGGCAACGGACATAATCGGCGAAATCGCCCTGGCAATGCGCGCTGAAGCGACTATTGAAGAGCTAGCGGATACCATCCACGCGCACCCTACTGTGAGCGAGATGATTATGGAAGCGGCTCATGACGCCGAAGGGCTTTGCTGCCACAAGCCTCCGAATCACGAAGTAAACCTGGCACACAATTAAACCTTCTCCCCAGGACAGGGTGATGTTCTATGTGTTTATCCTGTTATCCGGGACCTTACATCAGGTCCGGTAAAGATGTAAAATACCAACTATCATGCAGCACTATGAATTTTCCAAAGCTCCCTGGTTTGTGAGCGCCCCGGAACGAAGACTGGGGAAGGGGCCGGGCCTGCCGGTGGAGACCGCGTATTTTAGAATCGTTTTTGACGTAAAGGGAAAGGCCGAACTCAGGGCGGCTGTGTCCGCTTCTTCCAGGTACAGTCTCTGCGTCAACGGCGCGCCGGTGAGCCACGGCCCCTGCAAAGGGGACCGGATGCAGTATTACTGCGACGACCTGGATTTGGGGCCCTTTCTGCGTGAAGGGCGGAATGTTATAGCCTGCAAGGTGGTGTCCTTCCCACCCCAGGAAGCCCGGGGCCAGTCGCGGGAAGGGTATGCGGACGCCGGTCCCTTTTCGGTCATCGGGACCGCTTCGGGGCCGTGCCTTCTCTTTTTCGGGGAACTCGCCGGCAGCACAGGAACAAAAACCGATCTCTCTACAGGATACGCCCCCTGGCTGGTCCGGAACGACGAGGCGGTCTCGTGGCTTCATCCCGCATATACCATGGTATTCTGTCATGAAGAAGTTGAGGCGGAGAAAATCCCGGATCTCTGGAATTCCGCTGCCGAAGACATCCCGGGATTCACGCAGGTGATAAAGCGCTGGACCTATGATGAAAAGTCCTACGGCGAAATTTCCCCGCTTCCGCTCTTCAAACGCCCCATCCCTATGCTGTTTGAAACCGAACGCTGCCTGTCCCGGGAACTGGCTGTTCCGGTAGAAGGGAAAAAGACCTTCTCCTTTACCGGAGCTTCCGGAAAGCCGGACAAAGTAACGCTTCCGCCTAATGGGAGCTACTGCCTGGACCTGGACGCCGGGGAGCTTACCACAGGCTATGTGATCCTGGAAACCGAAGGCCAGGGGGAAGTGGCCCTTACCTATGCGGAATCCTACGGCGGCCCCTTTACCGGAGGCATGCGCAAAGACAGGCTGGATTACCGGAATTTCAAGCTCGACGGCTTTAAGGACATCTACCGTTCCTCAGACAAGCGCGGGCAGTATGAATTTTTCTGGTTCCGGACCTTCCGTATCATACGGATCGAAGTAACCACAGCTTCCTCCCCCCTTACCCTCTGGCCCCTGAAGTACCGCGAAACCGGTTATCCCATAGAGGTTAAAACTGAAATCAGCGCTGACGGAAAAGATCCCGCCCAGGCCTGGATTCCCGGCCTCTGGGACATAAGCATCCGTACCCTGCGGCGCTGCATGCACGAAACCTACGAAGACTGCCCTTATTACGAACAGATGCAGTACACCTTTGACACCAGGCTTCAGATGCTCTTTACCTATTACCTTTCGGGGGACACCAGGCTGGGACGCAAAACCATCGACGACTTCCACCGGTCCATGCTGCCTGAGGGCATCATCCAGTCCCGGTATCCTACCAACAACCCCCAGGTAATTCCCACTTTCGCCATCTCCTGGCTGTCCATGCTTCTGGATTATTATGAGCAGACCGCGGACGCCTCGGTTCTGGAACGCTACCGTCCTGGCGCGGAAAACATTCTGCTCTGGTTTAGGCGGAAGAAAAACAGCCGGGGCCTGATCGAAGGCCTGGGTTACTGGAATTTCCTCGACTGGGCCCCTGAATGGCGGGATGTCCAGGGAAGCGTCCGGGCCGCTTACAGCGGGCCGTCTACGGCGCAAAATCTTATGTACGTTTACGGGCTCCAACTGCTAAGCCGGATCCTTTCGGTACTGGGCTTTGGGGATCTCAAAGCCTTTTACCTCAACGAGGCGAAGGGCATCCAGGACAGGATTCTCGAAAGCTGCTGGGATGAAACAAGGCGCCTCTTTAAGGACGGCCCTGATTACAGCGCCGAATATACCCGGCACAGCCAGCTCTGGGCGGTTCTTACCGGAACGGTACAGGGCAAAGACGCGGAAGAGCTCATGAACCGGGCGCTGACCGAAAAAGGGCTCGTTACCTGTACTTTCCCTGTGCAGTTTTATTTTTTCCGGGCCCTCGAACAGGCAGGGCTCTATGAAAAAACCGGACCCCTCTGGGAAGACTGGAAGCGTTTCCTCCCTCTCAATCTGAGCACAGTGCCCGAAACGCCCTACGATGATTCCAGGAGCGACTGCCACGCCTGGAGTTCCCTGCTGCTGTACGAATACCCTGCTAAAATATTGGGGGTCTACCCAGCCGAACCGGGTTATAAGGTTATCGGCGTTAAGCCCCAGGGCCTCTTCCTGGGCAGGGCATCAGGCAAGGTGCACACCCCGGCGGGAGAGGTGGAGATTTCCTGGGAATACCAAAACGGGGAATTCAGCCTCCGGGGCAGTCTGCCCAAAGGCGCAAAGGGCCGCCTTACGCTTCCTGACGGTTCCGAGGAGGATCTTGCAGGAGGGGGATTTTCGGCAAAGAGAGCATGCTTTATACTCCCGTAACTGTCAAACTCCTATAGTCACCCCGGCAAAGCCGGGGGTTTCACCGCTCCCGGCTTGTCGGGGGCTAGTTGTAGGTCAAGTTTAGCGCAAGGAATCACACATCCAAATTCGTTACTGCCAGGGCGTTTTCCTCGATAAATTCACGCCTGGGCGCCACGACTTCGCCCATAAGGGTAGAGAAGATGCGCTCGGCTTCTACGGCGTCGTCAAGGTGGACCTGGATAATGTTCCGCTTAGCGGGGTCCATGGTGGTGTCCCAGAGTTGGTCGGGGTTCATTTCGCCTAAGCCCTTGTAGCGCTGGATGCTTTCCTTCTTGATATCGCTGCCGAGGCCGGAAAGGATTTTATCTTTTTCGGCGTCATCGTAGGCGTAGATGGCCTGCTTGCCTGCCGGGATGCGGTAAAGCGGCGGCATGGCGAGGTAGACATGGCCTTTCTCGATAAGCTCGGTCATGTAACGGTAGAAAAACGTGAGGAGCAGGGTGCGGATGTGAGAACCGTCAACATCGGCATCCGCCATGATGATGATTTTATGATACCGGATTTTGGCGATGTTAAACTCGCTGCCGCAGCCCGCGCCGATGCTGGCGATAATGGGCTGGAGCTTTTCGTTGGAAACTACTTTTTCGATCCGGGTCTTTTCCACATTGAGCATTTTGCCGAAAAGGGAGAGGATCGCCTGGGTCTGGCGGTTCCGGCCCATTTTGGCTGAGCCCCCTGCGGAGTCGCCTTCCACGATAAAGAGTTCGCACAGCGCGGGGTCTTTTTCGGAGCAGTCCGAGAGTTTGCCCGGAAGGCCGGCGGAGTCCATGGCGTTCTTGCGCCGCGTGGCGTCCCGGGCCTGCCGGGCGGCGATGCGGGCCTTAGCCGCGAGGACGCTCTTTTCCAGGATGTTGGCTATTACGTCAGGGTGCTGGTCCAGGTAAAGTTCAAGCTGTTCGTTTACCAGTGTTTCCACAATGCCTTTAACTTCCGAGTTGCCGAGCTTGGCCTTGGTCTGACCTTCAAACTGGGGGTTTGGGACCTTGACCGAAAGCACGGCGGTCAATCCTTCCCGGACATCGTCGCCCGAAAGGCTTTCGTCCAGTTTCTTGGCGTGCTTTGACTTTTTGAGGAACTCGTTAAGAACCCGGGTAAGGGCGGACTTGAAGCCCACCAGGTGGGTGCCCCCTTCGCGGGTGTTGATGTCGTTGACAAACGAATACATTATCTCGTTAAAGCCGTCGTTGTACTGTATAGCGCACTCGACTTCAATAATGCCGCCGCTGCCGTCATCGCGGCTTCCTTCGATAAAAATAGGGCTGGGATAGAGCACGGTTTTGCTCTGGTTAAGGTACTCCACAAAGCTCCTGACCCCGCCGTCGAACTTGAACTCGTGGATCTTGGGGTTCGAGAGCCGTTCGTCCCTGATAGTGATTTTAAGGCCCTTGTTGAGAAATGCCAGTTCCCTGAGGCGGTTGCTCAGAGCGTCAAAGTTATATGTCGTAGTCTCGAAAATAGAGGCGTCTGCCTTCCAGCGGACCACCGTGCCCCGGCGGCCGCTTTGGTTGTCAGGGTAAGGGAGGCTTCCGGGCTGGATTTCATGGGCAGGGCCGTCGGGGATGCCGATTTTGTAACTCTGGGTATGGATCTTCCCGTCCAGGTAGACAAAAGCCTGGCACCACTCGGAAAGGGCGTTCACCACCGAAACGCCGACGCCGTGGAGGCCGCCGGAGACCTTGTAGGAATTTTTGTCGAATTTACCCCCTGCGTGGAGGCGGGTCATGACCAGTTCCAGGGCGCTGACGCCCTCTCCGGTATGGATGTCTACCGGGATGCCCCGGCCGTTGTCCTCCACCCGGACCACATCGTTCCCTTCAAGAATCACCAGGATGTCGTCGCAGAAACCCTGCATGGCTTCGTCTACCGAGTTATCCACTACCTCGAACACCAGATGGTGGAGGCCGTCGATGCCGGTAGTTCCAATATACATGCCAGGGCGTTTCCGCACTGCCTCAAGGCCCTTTAAGACCTGGATGCTTTGAGCCGAATAGTTGTTGGTACTCATCTCCTTATCTTAGTCATCTTGAACAAAAAAGTAAAGGCGAAGTAAAATAATAGGCCCCTGACGGGAGTCCCGGCTGAATCACTACAGAAAAGCCGCCTCTTGGGGGCAGAAAGTGGATAGTATGTGGAAAACTTCTTATTATGCGGCTGTCTTTTGGGGTGCAAAAGGTTATGATTTTCCGGACCTGCGCCAAAGCCGGTTGGTTATGAAGCTAATTCTTTATATTATAAGGAATTAGGCACAATTACTATTCAGATATTAAGTTATAGAAACGGAAAAAACAAGAATTTTGGAGATTTCGAGGTTTACAAAAGTATTCAAATATGTGGATAATATGTTAGTAAACACGATGAAAACAGTGTGAATTGATAATTTGGGGTTTTTGCCTATGGCTGATTGGGACTATAAACCGTTCTGGAACGAAACAATAAACCAACTGCGCCAGGAACTGGGAGAAAGCGAATTTACCATCTGGCTCAGCAATCTCGGGTATCTGAAAGCCTCGGAAACTGAAATTGTGGCTTCAGTCCCGTCGGTCTTTTTCCGGGAACAGTTCAAATCCCGGTACCACAACAGAATCCAGGAAAAACTCCGGGAACTATCGGGGAAAGATCTCTCTATTTCCCTGGAAGTCGCCGCCCGGGAGGCTCCGGACGCTGCGGAAAAGGAAAAACCCGCTGAAAAACCTAAACCCCAGTCACGACCTGAAGGAACTGCCCAACCACCCGCAGGGGCGCAAGGCGCCGGAGGGGTTAAAACAGGGACAGGGGTTAAAAAGCGCCACCCCCAGCTCCAGGAGGACTATACCTTCGAGACCTTTGTAGTAGGGGACGACAATAACTTCGCCTTCAACGCCGCTTCGGCAGTGGCCCGGAACCCCGGAACCTCTAAGGACTACAACCCCCTTCTCATCTACGGCGGCGTAGGCTTAGGGAAAACCCACCTGATGCAGGCTATAGGCCATTATATCCACGACAACTCGGAATTGAAGGTACTGTACACCACCGCCGAGGGCTTTCTCCACGACTTTGTCGAAATGGTGGCTCAAAAAAAGATGGCCGATTTCAAAAAGAAGTACCGTTATGTAGACGCCCTGCTTATCGACGATATCCATACCTTTGAAAAAGGCGACAGGACCCAGGAAGAGCTCTACTACACCTTCGAAGCCCTGTATACCGCCAAAAAACAGATCATTTTTAC
>JAITEW010000081.1 GCA_031281855.1 Treponema sp. | reverse complement strand
ACCAGGGAACAGAAGGCCGAATGGTACCAGGACGCCCTAAAGACCGCCTTCGGGAAGCTCGACAAAGCCGCCAGGAAAACCGTAGAAGCGGTCGGCGTTTCAGGCCACCAGCACAGCCTGGTCCCCCTGGACGCCAAGGGCAAGGCGCTGTATAACGTCAAACTCTGGTGCGACACCGCTACCCAGGCCGAATGTGAAGAGCTGACCAGGGCCGCAGGGGGCGAGGCGAAGCTTATCAAAGCCGCGGGGCTTCCTATGAGGCCCGGCTACACGGCGCCCAAGGTCCAGTGGCTCAAGAACCACAAACCCAAAGCCTTCGCCAAACTCAGGCACATACTCCTTTCGCATGATTACATCAATTTCCTCTTAACCGGCAGGTACACCGCCGAGTACGGCGACGCCTCGGGAACCGCCCTCTTTGACGTGCGGAACCGGAAATGGTCCAAAAAGGTCTGCGATTATATTGGGCCTGAAGTCTATTCCTGCCTCCCGGATCTGGTTGAACCAGGCGGTTCCGCGGGGATTGTCTCGGCAGCGGCGGCGGCGGAATACGGCATCAGCGAAGGCGCCGTTGTAGCCGCCGGAGGGGGGGATAACATGATGGGGGCCATAGGCACCGGGACCGTCCGGGACGGCTTCCTCACTATGAGCCTTGGAACATCGGGAACCCTTTTCGGCTTTTCCAAAACCCCGGTCATCGACCCCACAGGGAACCTGGCCGCTTTCTGTTCCTCCACAGGGGGCTGGCTGCCCCTGCTCTGCACGATGAACTGTACCGTTGCCAGCGAGGAATTCCGCAGCCTCTTCGGCCTGGATGTCAAAGCCTTCGACGCCGAGGCCGCCAGGGCGCCCATAGGAGCCGACGGCGTGGTAGTGCTCCCGTTCTTCAACGGCGAGCGCACCCCCAACCTGCCCCACGGCCGGGCCGGCATCAACGGCATTACCAGCGCCAACTTCAAAAAGGAAAACCTCGCCCGGGCAGCCCTGGAATCCGCCATATTCGGCATGAGGATAGGCCTTGAGGGTTTCAATACCCTGGGCTTCAAAGCCAGGGAAATCCGCCTCACCGGCGGCGGTTCCAAAAGCCCCCTGTGGCAGAGCATAGCCGCAAACGTGATGAACCTTCCTGTCAGGGTCCCCAAAAGCGCCGAAGCCGCCGCCCTGGGTGGAGCGCTCCAGGCCCTCTGGGTCCTGGAGCGCCGGGGCCGTCCGGGAAAGCCCGGCAGCCCCGGACCCGCCATCGACGCCGTTGCCGAAGCGCATGTGGCCCTTGAAGGGGGCGCGACGGTCAAGCCCGATCCCAAAGCCGTCAAAGCCTACAACGAGGCCTACGAAGCCTACTCGCGCTACCTCGCGGCCCTGAGCCCGCTGTACCGGTAGGGGGGCCTGAGAGCGGGCCCGGGATTTTGGGCGAAAAAAAGCCCCGTCCGGCAGCCGGCGGGGCTTTTCAAAAAAACAGCGTATTCAGAAATACGCCAGAAGGGCTTACCGCGTATTCAGGTAAGTCTGGATAGTGATGAAGGTGGTTATAATAGTGAGAGTCGTGGTGATCACCGGAGCGTACTGGTTAAAATAATAGTGAAAACTGTTGGTCTTGGCGGTGATGGTTGTTTCCGGGGTGATAACATCGGTCTTGTCCAGTTTTTTCCCTGTAATGTCGTTGATTGTTACCGACTGCCGCGCATTCTGATCAGGACGGAAGCCGCCGGCCAGGGCGATGTAGTAATCCCAGGTACGGTCGGGGATGTAGGGATAGCGGCCCGGGACGGCTACCGCTCCGGCAACGTTAACGAAGTACTGCCTGAAGGGAACCATAAGCACGTCATTTTCCTCAATGCGGACTTCCCCGCGGTATTCCGCATCGTAGAGCATGATGTTCAGGTTGACGGGAATGTGTTCATTCCCGCGGATGATATAGGCGTTCCGGGTATCGGAGACCGCGGTAAACCAGTTGGAATTCCGGCGCACCAGGGAAGCGTAAAGCTCACCCTTGTGAAAGGGCACCACCAGCCTGGTGGAAACCTCCGGCACGGAACTGCCCTCGCTGATCGTAATCCCGCCGCCGGTCCGGACCACGCCTGGACCTATCGCCCCTTCCACAAACATGACCGGACTAAGAACGGTGATTTCAGGAACCACGACCGAGTCGTAATCTTCAAGGGCAAGATCCCCGGCGATGTCGTCAAGGGTCAGATAGATCCTGTCCCCCGCGATATTGCCGCTGTTGACATAGCGGACAATTTCAATGCGTGTAGGGTCCGCCACAGGGGTAAAACCTCTGCCGTAAAGCTCTATCAGTTCTTTGATGTTTTCCCCTTCAAGAAGCTGGTAGGTTCCGGGCCGTTCCACTGCCCCTCCTATGCTGACCGAACGGACAATGCGGTTAAAGGTAACCGTATCCCCGGGCCTGAGGTAAGGGTCCTGCGTCAGGTCGCCGTCACGGAGGGCCTTAAAAAGATCGTAGACCCTGGTCTGCCCGCCTGAGGAACGCACGGTAATATCCCGGAGCGAAGCAAACGGGGTAAGACTTCCTTCCACTGCCAGGGAAGAAAGCCTGGTCAAGGCCCAGGCGTTAACTTCCCCTGCTGCCTGAACCTCGCCCTTAACATGGACCTTGAACACCGCAGGCCGGGTCAGCACGAACTGAACCCCGCTTAAAGGATAGTTATAGGCAACCACCTCCTCGACCTGGGTTTTAAGCTGCGGAAACGTCTTCCCCCCGGCGTCAACAATCCCCATATTGACGATCTTGATGCGGTACGTGGTATCCACCGGGATAAGGTACTGAGCCGCCTGGGTCCCTGCCATAAAACTTAAGGTATACACATCCCCGGCAGTAACCCGGTAGTCAGGGGACGACAGGGCAAGCTGGGCGTTAGGAAGAATCCCGAACACCGCCACAGCGGACGCATCGTCCTCACCGGCGTTTGAGGACCGTGAGGAAGAAGAGGTCTGTGGGAAAAGCGCCACAGGAAGGAAACCCCAAAAAACAAGACTACATACCAGGAACAAGCGATGTTTTGTATACATATTAAATCCTTTCATCAACATTCAACGACGGTAATGCCGCCGTCAGCCGACCATTTAAGCCGCGCCTCCCATGCCGGCTTTTCCGTCCGCCTGTCAAAAATCACCAGGTATGCCGGAGCGCCGGCTCCCATGCTCTCACGGTAACGGATTGTCTGCTTCAAGCCTTCAGCCTTTACTTCTCCGGGAGTCTCGTAAGGATGAACAAGTTTTATTTCTATAATATACTGATGCCCCTTGTATTCGATAAACAAATCCATGCGCCCCC
>JAITEW010000237.1 GCA_031281855.1 Treponema sp. | reverse complement strand
CGGGCATGGAAGGGGCGCTGCCGGGGGTTATCGCCGGCCTCGTGTCCGTCCCGGTAATCGCCCTTCCTACCAGCGTAGGTTACGGCGCTTCCTTTGGGGGGCTTTCCGCCCTTCTGGGCATGCTCACTTCCTGCGCACCGGGCATCTCGGTGGTGAATATCGACAACGGGTTTGGCGCCGGCTACCAGGCGAACCTGATCAACCGGTTATGACGAAGCCCCGGAGGTTTGGATTATTCCAATTTGGATTACTCCTGTTGTCCTGTAAAGGAAAAGGTGATACCATTACCCCAGATGTCCGATAAAAACGAGTCCTATACTATTAAACAGGTCTCAGAAAAAACCGCGCTGCCGCCCCATGTGCTCAGGTATTATGAAAACGAGGGCCTCCTTCCCAGTATCTCCCGGAGCCGGAACGGCGTGCGCCGGTATTCCGAAGGCGACCTCGAATGGATAGGCCTTATCTGCTGCCTTAAAAACACAGGGATGTCTATCAAGCAGATCAAGAGTTTTGTGGAACTCAGCGTAAAAGGGGACAGGACCCTCAAGCAGCGGGTAGAGATGCTCCTGGAGCACAAGAAAAACGTGGAAGCCCAGATCCAGGAGATGCAGAAGCACCTTCAAAAGGTAACGTTCAAGATAGAAAAATTTTCGAAACAGTACGAAAAATATGCTGAAGAGCTTAAAGCAAAAACCCGCTGATTTCCTGTAAGTCCCTGATTTTTTCGTAACCATACGCCGGGTACTCATCCAGTTCGTCAAGGAGTATCCCGCGGCCGCCGATAGCGCGGTAGCCTGAAACATACTTCGGCATGTCGTCAATAAAAAGGACTTCCTCAGGCCGCGCCTTCAGGGTTTCGAGGGCCATGCGGAAGGCTTCTTCCCTGGGCTTCCCTTTGAATCCGAGCCGGCGGAGATCAAACAGTTCCGTAAAGAGATCCCCTATCCCCAGTTTTTTGAGCACCCTGTCCGCGTGTTCCTTAGGCGCGTTGGTCAGGATGGAAAGCGGGCAGGGGAGGGTTTTAAGGAAATTCCTGAGCCCCGGTTCCCCGCGCAGGGCGTCGGCTTCGTTTTCCGGATAGATCGCCTGGTAATAGTGTTCGATACCGGTAAACCCTTTTTCCGCCATAAGCCATTCAAGGGTGGTCCCGTAATGATCGATGCGTTTTTTCCGTTCTTCCAGCGCTTCTTCAGCAGTAACTCCCATCAACGCGGTGATGTAATCATGTATACGCGCCGATACGCCGTTTTCCAGGCCGTAGCGGCGGGAATAAAGGGTGTTGTCCAAATCAAAAAGGATGTGCTTAATCATACTGCATCATACATGGTAAATGAATTTCAGGATACGCCCCTTGTTCCTGCGTACAGGCTATAGTATCGTTTATATATGGACCTTTCCATCATCGGTTACGATCCTGCAGGGGCCTGGATGAAGATAGCGGAAACCCCTGAGGAGCTGTTAGGCTACCGCAATCCATCAGGCGTTACATGGATCAACGTTGACAGCCTGACCAACAGGGCGGATATCATCAAGCTGGCTGAGACTTTCGGCATACACCCTTTGACGGTAGAAGACATATTGGACACCGCGCAGCGGCCTAAGGCTGAAGAATTTGACGATTATATTTATATCACCTTCAAGGCTGTAAACCGGAAGCTTACATCCGAAGACGGGTTTCATGTTTTTGAACAGATAAGCCTCGTCCTTATGGAAAGCACGGTGATCACGTTCCAGGAAATGCCCGGCGATTCTTTCGACGGCATACGGAAGCGCATCCTCAATAACGCCGGCAGGATTCGTAAAATGGGAGCCGATTACCTGGCTTACGCGATAATGGACGCTGTAGTGGACGACTACATCCTGGCCCTGGACAGCCTGGGATCGGGTATAGAGGATTTTGAAGACCGGGCAATTGATGAACGGGACGGGAGCTTTGTTCAGGATCTCCAGAAAATTAAGCAGAACATCCTTAGGGTGAGGCGGGTAGTCTGGCCCTTGCGGGAAAGTATTTCCGGGATTCTTCGCATGGAATCCAAACTGATAAGCAGCGAGATGGAGCCTTTTTACAAGGACGTGTATGACGCTGTGATCCGGGCTGTGGAAACTGTGGAGACATACCGGGAGCTTATTGCCGGGGTAATGGAGATCCGCCTTTCCACGGTTTCCAACCGCATGAACAGCGTGATGAAGGTACTGACTATCATCTCTACAATCTTTATCCCCCTGACCTTTATCGTCGGAGTCTATGGAATGAATTTTAAGTTTATGCCTGAGCTGGATATGCGCTATGCTTATCCTGTAACCTGGGCGGTGATGATCATCATTGTGATAGGCATGCTCCTTGCCTTCAAGCGCCGGCGCTGGCTGTGAAGTACCTTACTTCTTCTGATGGAGACATAGCCCTGGCCGCGGCGGCTTTGGCTGCGGGAAAACTTGTGGCCTTTCCTACCGAAACGGTTTACGGCCTAGGGGGAGACGCTTTTAATCCCCAGGCCCTGGCCCGTATCTTCGAGGCAAAAAACCGTCCCCGTTTTGATCCCCTGATCATCCACATCGCGGAAAAGGGGGCTTTGGAAAAAATTGCCGACCCGGGGGCCCTGGACAGCGAAGGCCGGGAGCGGCTTGCCCTGCTGGCCGCCCGGCTCTGGCCCGGCCCCCTTACGCTGATACTTCCTAAAAAGAAGGCGGTGCCTGATCTGGCAACAAGCGGCCTCCCTACCGCGGCGGTACGTTTTCCGGATCACCAGACGGCCCAAAAGCTCATCCTCCTTTCTACCGGCGCCGTGGCCGCTCCAAGCGCCAATCCTTTCGGTTATCTTTCCCCTACAAGGGCCGAGCATGTCCGGGAGCAGCTTGGGGACAAGACGGACTTTATCATTGACGGCGGAAAGACGAAGGTGGGCCTTGAGTCTACGGTACTGGACATTTCTTCCTCCCAGGCGCGGCTCCTCAGGCCCGGCGGCTGTTCCCTGGAGCAGATAGAAGCGCTCATCGGCAGGGTTGCGGTCTTTTCCCCTTTATCCTCAGACAGCGATGCCGGCCGTTCTTCTCCCGGGCAGCTTAAAAGCCACTACGCCCCCAGGACCCCGCTGGTTCTTTACGCCCCGGGAAGGCTCGGTTCCCTGGCGCCGAAGGGCGGCGAAGGTTTTCTTTTTTTTGACCGTTCCTCCTGCGGCGCCTGGCTGGCTGCCGGAAACGCCGGGGGGGCTAACAGGGGAAAGGCTTTTTTTCTTTCAGAAACCGGAAGAGCCGCAGAAGCGGCGGCGAATCTTTTCGATATCCTCCACAAGATGGACGATCTCGGCCTCTCCCTGATCCGGGCTGAAGAAGCGCCCCCCGAAGGCCTGGGGGCCGCCATCAACGACCGGCTCAGGCGGGCTGAGGCTGCCGGCGAATGCCGCTGTTAACTCCTGAACGGCAGCTCGGCGTTCAGGGCCAGGCGGTTCTTTTCCTCATGCCTGTTGACTGCGGCGATATTGTCTTTGAAAAGCCTTTCCAGTTGGGGATCGAAAAATTTGTGCCAGCTCCGGTTCATTACCGCTTTGAA
>JAITEW010000203.1 GCA_031281855.1 Treponema sp. | reverse complement strand
CCATTGGCGCGGTTTTCAAGGGTGATATTATATATTAGTATGCGTATATGAATCACCGTTCTTTTCTGACTGTTTGCCTGAACCCGACGCTGCAAAAAACTCTTGTTTTTTCAAAGCTGACTATGGACGAAGTCAACAGGACAACAGAATACCGTTTTGATGTAGCGGGAAAGGGTCTTAACGCAAGCCGCGTTCTTGCCCAACTTGGGGAAGAGTGCGTTCATTTAACCCACTTAGGAGGGGATTTGCGGCCCCTTTTCCTGGAACTCTGCGCCAGGGATAAGCTGAACGTGGAATGGGTGGAAAATCGCAGCTCAATACGGTTTTGCTACACTCTTATTAACAAAGAAAACCGCGAGGTAACCGAACTTGTGGAAAACGGGGAGCCCATAGGGGAGGGGACCGAAGAACGGCTAATGGGAGCTTTTTCTACTTTAATAACCGATCATTCTATGCTGATAATTTCCGGTTCAAAACCAGCGGGATTTTCCGGTTCCCTGGTAAGCGAAATGGTGCGAAAAGCCAAAGACGCAGGGCGTAAAGTCGTGCTGGATCTCCGGGGCGGCGATCTTGTGCAAAGCCTTCCCTGTAAACCGGATGTAATAAAACCGAATCTTGCGGAATTTTTTTCTACCTTTGCGCCGGAGCTGGCGGATATCAAAATAAATTCCGGCAACGAAGGCATGATAAAAAAGAAGGCCCAGGAAATCTGCGAAGATCTTTACGAACAATACGGCTCCATGATTGTGCTTACCCGTGGCGCTTCTCAGGTATGGTATGCTGAAAAGGGAACTATTGAAGAATTCGCCGTAGAACCAGTGGAACCCCTGAACACAGTCGGTTCCGGGGACGCCTTTACCGCAGGGCTCGCGGCCGCGCTGGAATCAGGCGCATCCCTTCAGGAAGCCGTCGCCCTTGGTTCCGGTTGCGGCAAACGCAACGCCCTGCTGATTAAGCCGGGTACCATCGAGCCTTAGCCTAAACCTGACCCGCGTCAGGCTCCGCAGCCCCTGGAGCGGTGAAAACCCCGGGAAAAACGCTTGTAGAATCCGCCTCTGCTATAAAAACTTGACACTGGCGTCTAGTTTTTATACGCTCCGGCGGGGAATTCCAAATGTTTTTCCCAGGCTTTCCCCCGCTCCAGGGATTTCACGTAAAAATTGCGAATAAAAGCGCCAACCGGACCCGGAGGGGAGTTCCCGGGCAGGCGCACGGCGTCATACCAGTAAAGGCGACGCCAATGCGTCCGTAAAAAAAGGCGACGACCGTCTAGCATGCCTGGGGGCTCCCCTCCGGGTCCGGTTGGCGGGTTTATAGCGGTACTTTTGTAATATATTAAAATACAATGTAGTATGTTAAAAAGAAATTGTTCTCTGGGTATAAAATCCCCTTGTTATTTCCTGAAAAGCAGGTCTAAACTACAAGAGTACTGTTATAAAAATGGGGAAAAATACCGATAAAATAAGGATATGAACATCCGAATCGGTATACTCGGTTTATTTTTATTAACAGCAGCTTCTCTGACGGCGGTTTTGGCGGAAGAAACGGTTCATATTGTTCAAAAAGGTGAGACTGTTTATTCTATAGCCCGTTCCTTTGGCGTGGACCGGGACGAGCTTATGAGAATTAACGGGATTTCGGATCCTACAAAGCTTAGGACAGGGCAGCGTTTGGCGATACCCGGCAAAGCCGGGACCCCCGCTGCGGTCCCTGGCGCATCAGGAGGCGGGGAGATCCTTCACCGGACAAGCCGGGGCGAGACTTTTTATAGTATCGCCCGGCGTTACGGGGTTTCTGTGGAGCAGGTCCTTGAGACCAACAGCCTGGACAAGGACTATGTCCTTAAACAGGGAGACGTGCTTCGTATTCCGGGCGCTTCCGGGGCTGCGGCTGTTGCTCCGGCGCTGCCCGCAACGGTTGTGGCGGCAGCGGCTCCTGCTGCGGAGCCAAGATCCACCGAGTCCAGGAGGGTGGACGCTTCGGTGCGCTGGCCGGTAGCCGCAAAAGACGTGAGCTATATGACCGGGAAACTGTCGGGGGTGGTGATTACCGGGGAACGGACCGAGGCTGTAAAGAGCCTTACCCAGGGAACGGTTATTTCCGCCGGACCTTACCGGGGTTTCGGGCGGGTGGCTATAATTCAAGTTACAGGAGGTTATTTGTACGTTTATGGCGGCTGCGAAAGCCTCTCGGTAAAAGAAGGAGATAAAGTCGGACCAGGGATGGAACTGGGCAGGCTGGGAATCGACGCGGTTTCCGGAAAGCCCCAGCTCTTTTTCCTCGTATACCGGGGCAACGCTCCGGTAGATCCGGCGAAAGCTCCCCGGGCATAGTCCGGTTTTTGCAGATAATTCAAAAAATATTTCAAAATGAGAAGGGGCACCTATGAGCGAAGCGGGATCGGAACGCAGCCGTGTTAAGAAGCGGGTTCAGAACACGGCTCAGCGGAATAGAAAAAAGACGTCAAGGTCAGTTAGGGAAACAGATTCCATGGCCCTGTATTTCAAGCAGATTTCTAAATTCCCTCTTTTAACGATTAAAGACGAACAGGAAATCGGTAAAGGTGTCGTCACTTACAGACGGCAGATTCAGGATTTGGAAAAATCTTACGAAGGTAAAAACAAGGACAGAACGTACAGAATCAAGCGGCAGAAACTGGACAATGCTCTTCTTGTGTTGAAGAATCAGATGATAAATTCCAACCTGCGGCTTGTTGTGTCAATTGCCAAAAATTATCAGCACCGGGGTCTTTCTCTTCTGGATCTTATCGACGAAGGGAATATCGGCCTTATTGAGGCAGTAGAGCGTTTTGACTACACCAGAGGCTGCAGGTTTTCCACTTACGGTACCTGGTGGATCCGGCAGGCGATCATCAAGAGCATTGCCGATAAAGGGCGGGTTATCCGTATCCCTATTCACATGCTCAATACGATCAAAAAATGCTATTTTGTAGCCAAACAGCTCACCCAGGACCTGGGCAGGGATCCTAACGAACATGAACTTTCGGAATACCTGGGAATCCCTGTGGAGAAGGTAAAGGAAATCGTCAAGCTTTCCCAGGAAACTACCAGTCTGGACGTTATTGTAGATGACGGCAACCTGACCCGCCTGGCGGATCTCATCAAAGACGATTCAGCGGTGGAACCTTTTGATACTGCTTTTTCAATGACCATCCAGGAAACCATGAGGGAGATCTTGTCCCGCCTGTCGGAACGGGAGATGAGGATTATTCAGCTCCGTTTCGGGCTGGCCGGAGAGGGGCCCCTTACGCTGGAAGAAACAGGCGAGCTTCTGGGCATAACCCGGGAACGGGTGCGCCAGATTCAGGAAAAGGCTACGTTCAAACTCAGGACCCTGCAGGAATTGCATGAACTGACCGACAGATCCTAGCAGGTTGTTGCGCCGGGAGTTTGTCCGGTGTTGTTCTTTTGATCTTGTATTGATCTTGCGCCGTTTCGTGTAGTATGTTTTCTCTTCAATGTATTCAGGGTATTCAAATGCCGGATCGTTCATTGAAGTGAAAGACATCCGCAAGACCTTCAGGGTTGCCAAACGCAGGAAGGGAATCGGCGCGGCGGTTCTTTCGCTCTTCACACGGGAGTACCAGGAGATCCGGGCGCTGGACGGTATTTCCTTTTCCCTTGAGAAGGGCGAAATAGCCGGGTTTATCGGGCCCAACGGCGCGGGGAAATCCACAGCTATCAAGATCATGAGCGGCATACTGGTTCCTGATTCAGGGGACTGCGCTGTTCTGGGCATGTGCCCCTGGAAGGTCCGCAAAAAATACGTCCGCAGTATCGGGGTGGTATTCGGGCAGCGGACCCAGCTCTGGTGGGATGTTCCGGTTCAGGATTCTTTCGATCTGCTTGGGGATATTTATAAAGCCGATGAAAGACGCTTCCGGGAAAACCTGCGGGAACTGTCGGAAATCCTGGAACTCGGGCCTCTGCTCCGGACCCCTTTGCGGCAGCTCAGCCTGGGACAGAGGATGCGCTGCGAAATTGCCGCGTCTCTCCTCCATGACCCGGAAGTCCTCTTCCTGGACGAGCCCACTATCGGCCTTGACGCGGTTTCCAAACTTGCGGTGCGCAGCATCATAGCCAGGCTCAACAGGGAACGGAACATCACGGTGATCCTCACGTCCCACGACATGGACGACATCGAGGCCCTTACGGATCGCATCCTCCTTATCGGAAAAGGGAGGCTCCTGTACGACGGGGAGCTTTCAAAACTCAGGTCCAGGTACGACAGGCTGCGGCGTCTGGAACTGAGCTACGAGGCCCCGGGGATCCCCGGGCAGCTTCCGGAGCCTGAAGGAACGGTTCTTGTTTCATGCAAGGAAAACCACGCTGTCTGGGAAGTGGACACCGCGGTGCTGAGCGTCCGGAACGCCCTCCGTATACTCGGGGAAACCCTCTCTATCACGGACATGAGCGCAGGTTCCAGGCCTGTTGAGGAGATCATCGCCTCACTTTACCAGGAAGGAAACCTCTGATGCTTTCGGCCAGGCCCTACGCGGGCATTTTCAAAATGCGGCTTATCGCGGGTATGCAGTACCGCGCCGCTGCGTGGGCCGGGATTGCTACCCAGTTTTTTTGGGGAGGCATGGAGCTTCTGGTGTACCGCGCCTTTTACCTCAGCACAAACAGTCCCGGGGGGCTTATGGAATTCGGCCAGCTCGCGGATTTTATCTGGATGCGCCAGGCCTTCCTGGCCCTGGTAATGCTCTGGAGTATGGACAACGATCTTTTGGACATGATCGCCAAGGGGAATGCGGCCTACGAGCTCTGCCGCCCGGTAGACCTCTACACGTTCTGGTTCTTCCGCATCCTGGCCCTGCGTGTTTCCCGCACCGTTCTGCGCTGCCTGCCTATTTTCATTTTCGCATCGCTGCTCCCGGAGCCCTGGAAGTTCCACCTCCCTGCGAGCCCTGCCGCTCTGGGCCTCTTTATCCCGGCCCTGGTCCTGGCGGCCTTTCTGGTGACCAGCCTCTGTATGTTCATCTGCCTTCTTACTTTTGTGTCCCTCAGCCCTTACGGCGCAAGGCTTTTCTTCGGTGTTGCCGCCGAATTCCTCATGGGCGCCCTTATCCCCATCCCGTTCATGCCTTTGGGGCTCCAGCGGGTCCTGAGCTTCCTTCCGTTCCGGTACACCGCGGATTTTCCCTTCCGCGTTTACTCCGGGAGCATTGCCGGCGCCGAAGCCTTCACGGGACTGGGGGTACAGTTTTTCTGGACTCTGGCGCTCGTCTGCCTTGGGTACCTGGGCTTCAGGGCGGTCAGAAAACGCCTGGTGATTCAGGGGGGATGATGCTCTATTTCAAATTCCTGGCAATGAACCTGAACGCGGTCCTGCAATACCGCCTTTCCGCCTGGCTTGCCGCCCTGGGTCAGCTTATGACTACCCTGTTTTCGTTCCTGAGCATCAGCCTCCTTTTCAGCCGCTTCGGCGTCCTGAGCGGCTGGACTTTTGCTGAAACAGCCCTCTGCTTTTCAGTAACCTCTATCGCCTTCGCTTTCGCCGAGTGTTTTGCCAGAGGTTTCGATACCTTTTCGGGCCTGGTTATCAGCGGCGATTTCGACCGGATACTGCTGCGCCCCAGAGGTACGCTGGTGCAGGTCCTTGGCGCCAAAACCGAAATCACCCGGCTCGGCAGGGTGATCCTGGGATTTGCCATCCTTGCCTTTGTGATCCGGGAGGCGAAAATCGACTGGACTCCTTCCAAAATCATCACCCTCTGCCTTATGATAACAGGAGGGGCCTCGGTTTTTACGGGGGTCTTTATTCTAGGCGCCGCTGTGTGCTTCTTCACCCTCGAAGGACTTGAGGTGATCAACATCTTTACCGACGGCGGGAGGGAACTCGCGTCCTACCCCCTGCCGGTGTACGGCAAATGGGCGCGGCGTTTTTTCACCTTCATCATCCCCTTCGGCTGCATGAACTACCTTCCCCTTATGTACCTCACCGGCAGGGCGGACCGTTTCCCTCTGCTTTACATGCTCACCCCTCTGGCGGGGTTTGTGTTTCTCCTGCCCTGCGTCCTGGTTTGGCGCATCGGGGTCCGGCATTATACTTCCACGGGCTCGTAGCCTGGTTAAGCATGCTGTACTATAGTGTTATACTATTCCGGTCCGAGAGGAGGCAAAGCGATGTTTGTTCCTGATTACCGTAATGTGGTGAACGCTGCGAAAAACCAAAAGTCCGCCCGCATACCCTTGTACGAGCATATTATTTCCCCCCTTATTATGGAAAAAATTCAAGGGAAGCGGTTCGCCGCCCTTATGGACGGCGGCTTCAGCGACAAGCTCGAATTCTTCCGCCATTACAATCAGTTTTTTCCCGATATGGGTTACGATACCGTCAGCTTTGAATGTACCGCCGGAACAGTGATGCCCGGCAGCGGTTCCCTGGGAGGCCACAAGGAAGGGGTGATAAAAACCCGCAGGGATTTTGACGAGTATCCCTGGGACGCCATCCCGAATCTCTATTTTGAACGTTACCGGGATCTGTTCCGGGCCTTTGGGGAAACCATGCCGGAAGGGATGCGGGGCATAGGAGGCGTAGGAAACGGCGTTTTTGAATGCGTTCAGGACATTACCGGCTTCCAGAACCTCTGTTACATCAAGGCCGACGACGAGGACCTCTACCGGGAGCTTTTTGTCAAAGTAGGAGACATGCTGACGGCAATCTGGGACAGGTTCCTCGGGGAGTTCGGGGACCTATTCTGCGTCTGCCGCTTCGGCGATGATCTGGGTTTCAAGTCCAACACCCTCCTCAGCGCCGGCGATATCCGGGAACTGGTAATCCCCCAGTACCGGCGCGTCATCAGCCTTGTCCACCAGTCGGGCAAACCCTTCCTCCTCCATTCCTGCGGCTGCATCTTCGATGTCATGGAGGATCTCATCGGCGCCGGCATTGACGCCAAACATTCCAACGAGGACGTAATCTCCCCCTATTCCCGGTGGATCGATCAGTACGGCAGCCGCATCGGGAACTTCGGCGGTCTCGATACGGACGTACTCTGCGATTCCAACCTCGTGGACCTGGTCTCTTATACCACCGAAGTCTACCGGCTCCTGGAAGCCAAAGGACGCGGCGCCGCCATAGGCAGCGGTAATTCCATCCCCGACTACGTCAGTCCCGAACGCTACTGCCTGATGCTGGAAACAGTCAGGCGCTTGAGGTAAATCCGCCAGCCAGGCCCGGAGGCGACCCCCCGGGCAGTCTAGACGGACGTCGCCTTCGTTTACGGACGCCTCGGCGTCGCTTTTATTGGTATGACGCCGTATGCCTGCCCGGGAGGTCCCTCCGGGCCTGGCTGGCGCTTTTACTCGCAGGTAGGCGGGCTCTACAAGCGTTTTGCCCGGGATTTTCCCCGCTCCAGGGGCTTCGAGGGCTTAATTACGGGTCAAGTTTAGTACAGCGCCGTGAGCGCTGTGGACAACGCCGGGATGTAGGTTACCAGAAGCACCACAACGAGCTGTATCAGCAGGAAAGGGAACACCCTGCGGCAGATAACGGTAAAGGGCTGTTCAAAACGGTAGCTTGCAAGGAAAAGGTTGAGCCCCACAGGCGGGGTAAGGAAGCCTGCTTCCATATTGATAAGGAAGATGATCCCCAGGTGAACCGGATCTATACCGTATACGGCGCCTAAAGGGGAAATCAGGGGCAGGATGATCATGATAGCGGAAAAGATGTCCACCAGGCATCCGGTGATGAGGAGCGCGACGTTGAGGAGCAGGAGGAAGAGCCACCGGGAACTCACGGCGTCCTGCATCCATTGGGCGAAGAATTCCGGAACCCTGCTGTCAACGATGTAGTACGACAGCGCCTGGGCCAGGGCGAGGATGGAAAGTACGCCGCCTGTTATAGGGAGCGATTTGGAAAGGACCGCCGCCAGGGACCTGGGGCTGATTTCCCTGTGGACCGCCATTTCAACGATTAACACATAGACCACAGCCGCTGCGCTTACTTCCACAAGGGAAAGGATGCCGGAAAAATACCCTCCAATGAGGAGCAAAGGCAGAACCAGTTCCGGGACAGCGTTTTTCAGATCTTTTCGTGCTTTTTTAGGGCTGAAAGGCTCTACAGGGATTTTGTTTTTCATCGAAACGGCGATGCCGAAGACAATGGTAGCCCCTGCGAGGATAATGCCCGGCAAAAGGGCGCCCAGGAAAAGATGGACCGTGTTGGTTCTGGTGCTGGCCCCTACGAGGAGTATCGGGAGGCTCGGCGGGAAGAGGAGGCCGATGCTCCCTGAAGCTGTAAGGAGGCCGACGGCGAATTTTTCAGGGTACCCCGAAAGGACCGTCATGAGTATGCCGCCTAAAGCCAGGATAGTCACCCCTGAGGCTCCGGTAAAGGACGTAAAGAAGGCGCAGATGATGACAGTGACTATAATGAGGCCCCCGGGTATCCAGCCGAAGAGGCTCTTGAACGCCGCCACCAGGCGCTCGCCTGCTTTGCTTTCAGAGAGGATAAAACCTGTCAGGGTAAAGAGGGGAATGGCTATCAGGCTGTTCTGCGTAAGGGCGGTGTAAATCTGGCTGGCTGTGATGTCGATTTCACCCCAGGAACTCTGGAGAAGTATAAGGGCGAAGCCGCCTATTACCGTAAAAAGCGGCGTCCCTGCCAGGGCCGCGACAGTGAGGATGATGACCGCCGGGAACCGTAAGAGGACCGCAGCGGCGCTGAACCAGTCCGAAACCTCCCAGACGGCGTCGGGGAGGTCGAGGCCCCAGATAAATTTGAATAGAGCCGGAAGAGAGCAGAAGGTCCCAAGAAGCGCCGCAAGGGCAGGAAGGGCTAAAGCCGCCGCTTTCGGCGCCGCTCCGGCGGCCTTATAGGTATGCCGGGCGAAGCGGAAGGCCATTACCCCGTAACCTGCGGGCATTACCAGGGCAAAGATCCAGTCCGGGATAAAGCCGATGATCTGCGTAGGGTAGAGGCCCACTTTTATAAACGAAAGGGAACACCAGCCAAAGATCGTTGTCAGGAACACCGAAACAAGGCCCGTAAAAACCGCCAGGGCGTCCCTGGTTTTGGGGGTTTTAATAAACTGAAAAAGGCCGATAGAAAGATGGGAACCTTCCCTGGCGGTAATCATCCCTGATACCAGGCCCAGAACCAGGAGTATATGTGCGGTCAGCTCCGGCGCGGCAGGGAAGCGGCCGCGGAAGAAAAAGCGTAGCAGCGCGTCCAGCGCAGGGATCAGGGTGAGGAGGCACAGCGCGAAGGCGCAGAGGCCGGCTTCTATAAAAGGGATAAGCCGCTTCCGGCCGGACAGCGCCTCAGGCGCTTTTTCAGCGTCACTCATGGTAGGGCCTCAGCATAGCTGAGATACGGGTAAAGAGGTCCTGGTCAAAGAGGGTCCCCATAAGGGGAGGCAGGGTGCGGTTGGCGTCATCGTACCAGAGCTTCGCCTGTTCAGGACCCACATCGTTTATAATAAGGCCGTTCCTCACCATAGTCTGGATGATCTCGGCTTCAAAATCCTGTACCGAACGGTCAAGCTCCGCTTCCACCCTGCGCACGATGCGGGTAAGTTCGGGCTTGTACTTTTCAGGGATATTCCTCCATGTCCGTTCATTCATGATAATGCTCCCCAAAAAGGGGGCCACCGGAATGGAGGCCATGTTTCTGGCTAAACCGAAGATTTGGAGCCCCCCGGCGTTAACCGGGCTCTGGTACACCGCGTCTATCTGGCCCCCCGAAAGGCTCACAAGGATCTGGTTCATGGCTATAGGGGTCATCTGGTACCCCATAGCCCGGAACGCGTCAAGCAGTTCCGTTTCGGCGTCGCTGGTCCCAAGGCGCTGCTTCTTTAGATCCCCGGGGACAAAGACCGGGCTTTTTGAAAAGAACCGCACCCAGCCGACTTTGGACCACGCCAGCACATGGAAATTCTTACTGTTGATCTTCTGCTCCAGTTCCGGTTTGAGGTTGTTCAGCACCAGATCCAGTTCCGTGTTGTTCCTTATCAGAAAAGGGCAGCTCAGGGTCATGATTTCCGGGCTGATGAGCTTCATCCCCAGGGTGCTCAGCATAGCCGCCTGAATCTGGTTCATGTTGAGCTGCCTCAGGAGATCCGCTTCGCTGGACTTGTTGTTGTGGTATATCACCAGGTTAACATCGCCGTTAGTGGCTGCGTTCCACTCCCGGGCCATGCGGTTGAGCAGTGAACCCCAGGGGGAATTTTCAGGAACCAGAGACACCAGTTTGACTGTGAGCTTCCGCTGGGCAAAGAGGAGAACCGGGCAGAGGGTGAGTACAAGCAAAAGACAACCAGCCTTCTTCATTAACATCAACATCTCCTAAAGAAAAACGCTCCAGCCGGAGCCTTCCGGATACGCCCTAAAGGGTTACTTAAAAATCCCTACCAGAAAACCCGAAAGCCAGGGAACATAAGTAACCAAAAGCACCACCGCCAACTGCATGAGCAGGAACGGCATAACATAGCGGCATATTTCCATAAAAGGCTTCTTGAACCGGTAGCTGGCCAGAAACAGGTTCATCCCTACCGGGGGAGTCAGAAAACCTACTTCCAGATTGACGATAAATATAATACCCAGATGGATGGGATCAACGCCATAGGCCTGCCCAAGGGGCACGATCAGGGGAAGCACCACCAGGATGGCGGAAAAGATGTCCATAAGGCACCCTACTACCAGAAGCGCCAGGTTCAGGAGCAGCAGGAAGAGGTATTTCGACTCAATGGCGGACCGCATCCAGAAGGCGAAGTTTTCAGGAATCTGGGAATCAATAATGGCATACGACAGGGCTTTTGCCATAGCGAGGATAGAGAGCACCCCTCCGATGATAGGAAGGGCCTTGAAAAACACTTTGGGAACATCCCGGATATTGATGTCCCTGTTGATCAGCACTTCAGCGATAAAGACGTACAGTACCGAAACGGCGCTGATCTCTACCAGTGAAAGGAGGCCCGAAAAATACCCGCCTATAAGGATCACCGGCAGGAGGATTTCCAGGATAGAGCCTTTAAGGGCTTTCCCGGCTTCTTTCAGGTTAAAGGGCTCTACAGGGATCTTCACTTTTACGGAAGCCGCAATCCCGAAAATGATCATAGCCAGCACCAGGATTATTCCCGGGATTATGGCGCCAAGGAAAAAATCAATAATGCTGTGGTTGACGGTTTCGCCCATAAAATAGAGGATGTTGTTAGTCGTGGAGCCTACCAGGATTATAGGAAGGCTTGGAGGAAAGAGCAGGCCAATACCCCCGGCAGACGTAAGGAGCCCGATGGAAAACCGCTCAGGGTACTTGGATTTCTCCGTCAGTATCGTGTAAAGAATGCCTCCCAGTGCCAGAATGGTAACTCCCGACGCGCCGGTAAAGGAAGTGAAAAAAGCGCAGATCACCACAGTGGCGATGATCATGCCCCCGGGGATCCAACTGAAAAAACTCCTGAAAGCCGCCACCAGCCGCTCCCCGGCTTTGCTTTCTGAAAGGAAAAAACCGGTAAGGGTAAAAAGCGGAATGGCGATAATATCCACCTCAGTCAGAGCCGAATAAATCTGGATAAGCGCCGCCTCCGGTTCGCCCCCTGAGGCCTGGAGCATGATCAGCGCGATGCCGCCGATAACCGCGAAAATGGGAGTCCCGCAAAGGGCCGCCGCGATAAGGAGGATAATAACCGGCAGTTTAATAAAATAAGCCCCGTCGTAGAGGAGGTTGACCCAGGTATAAAACGGTTCAGGGGGATCGAAGCCCCAGATAAGTTTGGCAATAGCCGGGAGGGAACAACAGGTTCCCAGGAGCGCCGCAAGGACCGGAGGGACGCCTCCTTTGCCCGAACTCTGCCGGGCAAAGCGGAAAGCCATGACCCCGTAGCCTATAGGCAGGGCAAGGGCGAAAACCCTGTCCGGGATAAAGCCCACGAGTTTGCCCGAAAGGCTGAATACAAGGAACGACAGGGAATTCCAGAACAGGACAGTCACCACAAAGGTCGAAATAAGGCTGGTTGCCGTCCCAAGGGCGGTTTTCAGCTTCTCGTTTTTGGCGTACTGGATCACGGCAATGGAAATATGCTCTTTTGATTTCGTGGTAAGCATAGCGGCGAAGAGCCCTACGACCAGGAAGAGATGGGTCATGATCCCACGGGACACCGGTATAACCCCGCCGAAAGGCCGAATCAGCGCCTCTACAGCCGGGATCAGGGCCATCAGCACCAGCGCGGCGTAACAGACGCCCTTCTCCAGGCGATCCGCGCTTTTCAAAACAGCAGCCGGAACTTTTCCCATTCCCCGCTACCGCCCGCTCCGGTGTTTAATCAGAATATCGTTGATCTTCTGGTACAGGTCCCGGTCAAAGGTCGTGCCCAGGAGGACCGGAATGACCCGCTCCACATCGGCATACCACATTTGTTCCTGAGCTGCGCTGGGCCGGTTTACCTTGAGCCCGTCGCGGCTCATGGAAGCGACAGCGTCGTTTATCGTTTTCTGCATAGAAGCGTCAAGGTCCGCCGCGATGCGCCTGGTGGTCCTGAGAATCTCCTGCTGGTACCTGGGGTTGAGGTCCCCTATTTTTTTCCATGTAACATGATTGACAACAATGCCGCCCATAATAGGGGCGATATTAATGGCCAGCATGTTTTTCAACTGGATGTGAAGCTGGTACGCCGCCATCCCTGCGGGGCTCTGGTACGCCGCCATAATGGTCCCTGTTGCCAGTTTTGGCCCTACATCGGTAAGGTCCGTTTCTACCAGTTGGAATCCCATGGTCTTGAAAGCCGTATTGAGCTCCGCTGAATCGGCGTTGGTAGCGATCCTCTGTTTCCGGAGATCATCGGGAATAAACACGGGGTCCCTGGAAAACACATTGACAAACCCGGCTTTGGACCATGCGACGATAAAATAGTCGGTGCTGTTAAACCGGTTTTCCAGATCCCCCTGGACCACATTCAGGACAGCGTCCAGTTCCTGTTCGTTGCGGATAAGGAAAGGGGCGCTTAAGGTCATAATCGCGGGGCTTATGGAACTAAGCCCGAAGGAAGTAAAAACCGCGGCCTGGATGGTATTGCTTGCCAGGGAAAGACGCATCTTGCCTTCCCCTCCTTCGGTTCCGCCATGGAGCACCCTGAGCCGTACCTGGTTATTGGTGATTTTGGCCCATTCGGAGGCGAGTTTGTCCAGAGTTCTTCCCCAGGGCGATTCCCTGGGAAGAGGGGAGGCGATTTTTACCTCCAGGGTTTCTCCCTGGGACCTCCCGCCTCTTTGGGCGAAGATCCCCGCAGGGCTTGCCAGGACCAATACCAGAACAGCCAAAATAGCAAAGCCTGTTTTTTTCATAACCGCAACTCCTTGCTTCCCAAGTTAATACTCCCAAATATCATCTTCATAATCAAGTTCAAGTTCAAGGAACGAAAAAGAATTATACGCCGTATCCAGGAGAAACCGGGCTTTTTTTTGGGAAATGATATTTACCAGCCTGTTGGAGGGGTCCGCGTCCGTATCGACAGCCAGGGCTTTTTCCAGATTCTCCTTAAACGTATCATAGTCCTGCGCAGGGACGCATACCGCCGTGGCGTAGGAAACATAGGGGCCCGCCGACTGGCCTTTGGTTTTTTCCAGAGCCCTGTGATAATGGACTTCGGCTTTGGCCTTATCCCCGCCAAGGGCCTCGGGAAGGGACGCGTAGTACAGTATATAGAAATCGTCAATAGCGCCGTTGTTGAAATCCGGGTCCAGTTCATAGGCTCTGGCGATCATGGCGCCCCATTCGGGGATTTTGGTACCCAGGCCGAAATCAAAAACGTCAATCGAATACGCCGCGAGCCCTCCGGCCACGGTCCAGTAGAGGAACGGCACGTCGTCTTTTTTCATCTTTTTAAGGAAAGGGTCCAGGGTTCCGTCCTGAACCGAAGCTGCCCCGAATCCGGGGTATTTCTTTTCCAGCCCCGAACAGAGAATGGCGTTTCCCCGGAGATAGAGCTCTTTTGCCCTGTCAAGGCCCGCCATGCGTTCCTCATACTCTTCGATAGGGTCCTCCATCTCCGCGGGGCCCTGGACAAAGGCGTTGGCGTACATCACAAAGAGGGAGCCGGTGGTCAGGAGCAGGCCCTGGTGATCGGGGTTCTGCGAGAGCAGGGCTTCGTACAGCTTGATAGCAAACGGAAGGGCGTCGCCTACCAGTTTGGGGTCCGAGTCCCCGGTAAACACATCGGCGCTTCCGGATCCGGTAAGGGCGTTCGAGACGGCGTTTATGGCCATCTTATTAATAGAACAACTTGTTATAACAGAGAGCATGCACGGGAAGAGAACAATCAACCCCCTTCGCAGTTTTATCATATTTACCTCTTTCTATCGTTTATAATCAAGAATATAGAATTTTATCTATTGATACAAGAACGATAATCAACAACCTCGCCCTGAAGGGCGAGGTATGTTGGTTCTGATAGGTAGAGATTGTATGCGGGATCCAATACCCGTGAACCAGTAATGGATACTATTATTGAAACCGCCCTGAAGGGCGGGGTATTGGACCCGCCAGCGAATAAAAACATCAACCCTTCCCGCCAAGGCAGCGGATGAAGATTTCCATACAGAGCCGGGCATCGTCTTCGGCCCTGTGGGCTTCGGCGGCCGGGATTTGAAGCTCCGCCGCCAGTTCCTGGAGCTTGTAGCTCCTCTTGCCGGGAAAGACCTCCCGGGCAATCGCCAGGGTATCGGCAACAGGGTTGGGGAGAGACTGTACCGTCCACCCGGAGCCCGGGGCCGCATCGTTGTCCAGGCTGTCCAAAAGGCTCCCCTGGCCGCCCGGAACCGCTGCCCGGGCCTTTTCATACCTGACTTTGAGGCTTTCGTTGACGAAACCGCAGTCGAAAGGCGCGTTATAGGCCGTCAAAACCGTATCCCTGATAAATCTGAGAAAATCCGGCAGAACCTCGTCCAGAGAGGGTTTGCCGGCCAGCATTTCGTCGGTGATGTTATTCACCTTTCCCGCTTCAGGGGGCATAGGGATACCGGGGTTAACCAGTGTGGAAAACCGGGCGATAAGGCCCAGACGGTCGAATTTGACTGCCCCGATTTCAACGATACGGTCCTTTTGGGGATCAAGGCCCGTAGTTTCAAGGTCGAAGGCGGTAAAAATACCGTTTCCGGCATATTTTTCCGCCAAAGCGCCGATGTTTTCCATATAATTTAATCGCCTATCACGCGCCGTATGTCTTTTTTGATAGCCTCAAGCTTCCGTCCGGCTTCTTCCCTGGCAGCGGCCAGCCCGCCGGAACCCACGCCGGTACAACAGGAAGCGTAGAACTTGATCTTCGGCTCCGTACCGCTGGGCCTGGCGCTTACCACCGTGCCGTCTTTGAGGTAAAACTGGAGCACGTCGCTGGGAGGAAGCCCGTCGGCGCCGTTTTTAATATCCCGTATCCTGACGACTTCGATGCCTCCCAGGGTTTTGGGATGGTTCTTCCGGTATTCATCCATAATACCCTGCATGACTGACGGCCCCTGGGGGCCCTGGAAGTATTTGGAGATCCCCATTTCTTCCCAGTAGCCGCATTTTTCGTAGAGTTCGTTTAACCGGTCTAAAAGGCTCTTGCCCTTGCTCCGCCAGTAGAGGGTCATTTCCGCCATCATGGCCGCGGCGGAGATCCCGTCCTTGTCCCGGACCTCGTTTTCCACCAGGTAGCCGTAGCTTTCCTCGGTACCGAACACGATGGACGCCGACTTGTCGGCCTCGCACTTTGCCATTATCGCCGCTATCCATTTGAAACCTGTAAGGCACTCGAAGCATTTGGCTCCGTAAAGCTCCGCTACCAGCTTCTGCATGCCAGTAGTAACAATCGAATTGACCATCGCCGGATTAGGCGGCATTTTCCCGGTTTCCTTTAAGGAAAGGAAGATGTAATCCGCCAGGAGCCCCCCTGCCTGGTTCCCGGTAATAAGGGTGAAATTCCCCCTGCCGTCGTTGGTGGCAGTGCCGAAACGGTCCGCGTCGGGGTCCGTAGCCATGACCACATCGGCGTTTTCCTTTTTGCCCAGTTTGATAGCCATGTCCAGGGCCGCGGCTTCTTCGGGGTTAGGGAAAGCCACTGTGGGGAAGTCGCCGTTTCCTTCCCGCTGTTCAGGCACAGTGATAACCTTGAGACCCAGGCTCCCCAGCACCGCTTCTACGTGGAAGGCCCCGGTGCCGTGGAGGGGGGTATAGACGATTTTTACGTCCTTGGCCTTTTCCCTGATAAGCTCCGGCCTGAAGAGCCGGCTCCTTACCATATCCTGGTAAGGCTCGTCGATTTCCCTGTCTATGATCACCAGGAGCTTTTTCGCCAAAGCCTCGTTTTTGTCCATTTCTTTGATTTCAGTAACAGCGTTTACTTCGTTAATGATCCCCTTGTCATGGGGGGCTATGATCTGGGCGCCGTCGTTCCAGTAGGCCTTGTAACCGTTGTACTGAGGCGGGTTATGGCTGGCGGTAACCACGATGCCTGTGTCGCAGCCAAGCCTGCGGATAGCGAAGGAAAGCTCGGGCGTAGGGCGCATGCCGGAAAAAAGGTAGGTTTTGATGCCGTTAGCAGCGAAAATCAGGGCAGACGCCTCGGCGAATTCAACGGAATAATGGCGGCTGTCAAAGGCGATAACCGCCGAAAGGCCCTTTCCCGCTTCCGTTGCGCCGGCTTTTGCCTTGTCCGGAAAGGCTTTGATAAGGTACGCCGCCAGCCCCTGGGTGGCGCTTTTGACCACCAGGGTGTTCATCCGGTTTCCCCCCCCCCCGATAACCCCCCTGAGCCCTCCGGTGCCGAATTCCAGATTCCGGTAGAACCGGTCCTCAAGCTCTTTAAGGTCTTCCGGTGAATTATTGTTCACCTTTGAAAGGAGCTGTTCAACCTCGGCCCTGAAATGGGCGTCTTTCTCCTTAGCGATATAGTCTTTTGCCCTCGCAACAACGGCGTCTTTATCCATAGGAACCCCCCGGTATGGTATGAGATGCTTCAAGTATAGTTAAGCGGTATCCCCGGCGCAAGGGTTGGATTACACTACTAAAAGATTGAAATTACATGAACGAGCATTGAAGTTACATGAACGAGCATTGAAGTTACATGGACGAGCATTGAAGTTACATGGACGAGCATTGAAATTTCATGAACGAGCATTGAAATTTCATGAACGAGCATTGAAATTACATGGATGACCATTGAAGTTACATGAACGTCCATTGAAATTACATGGATGAGCATTGAAATTATATGGACGTCCATTGAAGTTACAAGGGCCGCCCGGCTTCCCCGCAGTGCGGCCCTCTTACGCTAACTTTACCTAACTTCTAACCAAAAAGCACGCCTGTCAAACAGGCTGTTGTTTTATCTCCTGGGAGCGGCGTTGAGTTCGTCAAGGACAGGCTGCAGCAGGGCCTGTTTCTCCTGTACCCAGGCGCGCCAGGAGGCTTCGATGTTACCGCCTCTCACGACGATAGCGGAGAAGTCATCGGCAGTCCGTATCTCGGGAACTTTCGTCTTAGGCGAAAAAAGTTCCAGGGTCCAGTCGGGATCGGGCGGGAAGCTCACATCGTCCGTAAGTTTTTCCCTGAGTATGTACATATCCCGTATCTTGTCCCTGATGGGCTTCTTGGTAGCCGGATCGATGAACATGAAATCATCGGGAAGTATGAACATCCATGAATAGACCGGCGTCAAAGCGTATTTGGTGGTCACGCTTCCCGGCGGGATAAGGGTGGTGATTTCCCCGTCGGCTTCTTCTTTCCAGTCGATGTCTTTTAAGCCCAGGCGGATTTCATACTGCCCTTCTTTAGTGCACGAATAGTCCAGCATGTAGAGGATGCGTTCCAGCTTCGCGTCGTCGATAGTAGGCGAGAAAACGATAGACCCCCAGGTCTGCATGCCCGCTTCCCGTCCGTGGAATTTGCCGTCCTCCCCGATGGGAATAACAGGCGTAACCGCGTCAAAGTAGTTGAGGCCCAGATCGTTCTGGAAATGGGTGTCAAACTCGGTCATGCGCCAGCCCATACCGGCGGCGTGGGTGGCCGCCGCTTTACCGGTATAAAAAGCGCCAACCTGATCAGGGTCCTTAACTGTATAGAATTCTTTGTTCAGCAATCCTTCCTCGTAAGCCTGGGCTGCCAGCTTGAGGCTGTCAAGAACGAACTTGTCCCCGCCGGTCCAGTAGTATCTGCCCTGGGCGTTTTGCGCGTATCCAAGGACACCGTTAGCGGAGACAAAACCGGTAATCTCGGAAGCAAGGATTGAAATGGGGATCAATCCTGAACCCACCTTGCCGGGATCAGCGGCTTTTACGCGCCTGGCGTATTCCAGGATCTCCGAAAACTTCATAGCGTCTTTGGGCGGGTAACCCGCGGCCTCGCCCCAGTCTTTCCGCAGGTAGTAGGTAGCGTGACCAACATGTTTTTTGACCGGCGGGCTGTTGAGGAAGAAGATGGCCCTGTGGAGGAAGTAGGTGCCGCCGAATTCTTCATCCGTGTAGTCGCCTACCCCTGAGGCTTTATGGGCCGCCGCCAGGTTCGGGTACTTGGTTTTCCAATTATCAGGCA
>JAITEW010000197.1 GCA_031281855.1 Treponema sp. | reverse complement strand
CGTGTCGCCTGAAGGTTCAATCACGTAAAAGCCCTTTTTCAGGGCATAGGTTTTTTCACTTTCACCGAAAACCACCCCCGCAACGGCGCCCAGGTATACCCGCTTGTCGTGGTGTAAATCGGCATAGTTACGCAGTTTCTCCATGCGCTCGATATGATCGTTTATATCATCAATACTGGGCTTGGTCTTTATTTCAACAGCCATTACTTTGTCGCCGTTTTCCAGAAGAGCGTCAATTTCCGTAAAAATGTTATGCGCCTTGTCTTTGATCTCCGTGCGGTTCGCCTTGGTAAAGGTAAACCCCAGGTCCTCAAATTTCGCCACGAGATTCGGCAGGACCATATATTCAACCATATCGCCGAAGCGGTTGGTAATTTCCCCAACCCGCTTGTCGGTTATTTTCATCTGCTCGCCGGTTGCCTTCTGGCTTTCCCTCAGTTCTTTCAGGCTTTCTTTCAGTTCCTTGAGTCCCTGGGCGTTTTCCTCAAGTATTGCCCAAATTCTGCGCTCCACATCCTTCCAATCCGCTTCTGCCGCCTGTGTTTGCTCCATTTTCATCTCCCTTTATTACTATACCGCAGGACAAAACAGGGGACAAGCGGCAGACCGGGGCCGCCGCGCAAACCGGCTCAGTAAAAAACCCTCACGTGCTCAACAGTGGCCCGGTGTTTCATTTTAAGAAGCAGGGTCTGTTCCTCTGCGGCGTAGGCCCAGCCGGAAGAATCGTAGCGTTCAAACTGGGGGTCCGTGCGGAAATCCATGTTGTAAAGCTGGATCTTGGTAAAAGCCCTGATGCCCCTGAGGATCATGTAGTGGGTTTCCCCTGCTGGGAAGCTAACCGAGATGTCCAGGACGTTATTCTCCTGCGATGCGCTTACCGCAGGCGCGGCGGTCCAGGTCCAGATGCTGTTTACCGGAGCGCCGATGGACAGGGCATGGGGGTAGTATTCCCCTGGAGAGAGGATGCGGTAAAGCCGGGCCGATGTCAGCCGCAAAGGCGCGCCGCTCACGGTAATGTCCCCTTCGTCGGAAATAAGGAGCCCTGCTTTGACTGCTCCGGAACTGTCTCCAAGGCTCAGGACAGAGAGGATAAGGGAACGCGCGACTCCGGCCCAGGAGGCATCGCCGGATTCTTCGGCCCACGCAAGAAGGGCCCGGCCAAGCCTCAGGTTAAATTCGGCGTCTCCCTGGCTTCCGAAAAAAACCAGGACCCGGTCCCCGCCTGAGGCCCCGGGGGCTATCCTGAGGGATTCCGAGATAACGAAGCAGGCCTGGTCCAGCAGGCGTTCAAAGGGGTTCTCCATAAGCGGGCGGTACTGCTTCCAGTCCGCGTAGCCTTCCAGAATTCCTGCCGTCAAATCCACAGGCAGCGTTTTAGGATCGATAGAGCGGATAAGCTCAGCGCCGTCGTCCATGAAATTCCCGTGGCCCCTTACGGCGAAGTACTCAAACACATGGGGTTCTTTGATGAACTCCAGGGATTTTTCGTTAATAAGCCGCGAAAGGCGGCTCAGTTTTTCCCGGTCCGCTGCTGCCAGGGAACGGTACGCATCTGTAAGCCTTCCAAGGTATACGGAAGATTCGTACGTCCGCTGCCCGCTGTTGAGGAATTCCGGGGCTGCCGCGGAGACAGCGGCCTTGTAGGTGCCCCGGCTTATGGCTTCGCCTGAATAAGCGATGACCAGGTCTTCATCGTTCTGTGATGAAACGGTCCGGTTCCAGAGCGAGAAGTTTTGATCTACCCACCGGGCCAGGACTTCCTCGTAGCTCCGCCTGGTCTGGGCTTCAGGGATGATAAAATCCTGGGGGTTAAAGGACTTCGTTTCCGGGACAACCCCGTAAGTCAGGCCCGCGCCTCCGGCTTTGAGAAAGAGAACGCGCCGTTCAGGGTCCAAAGGGGAACGGCCAAAACTGTAATTCAAGCCGTCGGAAATAATAACGAATCTTCCGTCCCCGGAATCCCTCATCCCGGTTTTGCGCATCGGCTTGTAGGGCAGTTCCAGTTCCCGGCTCCCTTCGGCAAAGGAACAGGTAATCCGCAGCTCCAGGGCGCCTCCGGCGTATTGGGTAGTAAAGCTCAGCTCCGTCCCTCCGGGAAGGCGGAAAACAGCGGTTTCTCCTGATACGATCATGCGGTCAGGAAGAATTTCACTCTCTGCCCCTTTTTCATTGAAAAGCCGCAGGGAGCTTTCTTCGCTTTCAGAACCCATGCGGAATTCTAAGCCTCCAAAGAAGACCGAAGCGTCTCCTGTCAGGAGGTATTCGTTAGGCTCCCCAGGAGGGGTGTCTGCTTCAGGGACACGGTACTGGCCGGTTACCACGAAATTCCCTATCCTTCTGGTAAAGCCGCCTTGTTTCGCGAACTGAATCACAACAAGTAAAGCAAATACCCCTCCGTAGAGTACAAGGAGAAGCACAATTCGCGGAAACACTGGCTTTTTCATACCACTGTAGCATAACCTTTCCTGGCTGCCTGTGGCAATTGGTCAGGCAGTTGAGGCTGTTCCAAAACTAACCAAGTTTTGGAAAAAGCTCAGTTCACTAAAATCTTGTTTTTCCGATATTATAAGCATGATGAATAAAGTTCCGGTTTTTTTATTGGTTTTAGGCTTGAGTCTCGGCGTCCTTTCCGGCTCCGCAGGTGCGGCGGAAGACGCTCTGCGGCCGGCTTCGGTAGTTCTTGGGGAGATTTCCCAGCTTCTTGCGGAATTTAACTACGATGCCGCTATAGCCCTTTTTGACACTATCGATCCCGCCGATGCCGGAACGTCCCATATCAGGCTGCTCAAAGCGTCGGTCCTCAATTCAGCGGGTAAAGGCGCCGAAGCCAGGAGCATCGCCGAAGCGGTATCCAGGGAAGAACCTGACAACCTGGAAGCCCTTTTTGTGCTTTCCGCCATCGAAGGCGCCGGCGGCAGGGTGCGCGAACAGCGGGCGCTCCTGGAACGGATCGTCAAGGCTGATCCAAAAAATGTCGAAGCCCTTACGGATCTGGGGACGCTGTTTATGGAAGCGAACTCCCTTAGATCCGCTGCCCAGTATTTCGATCAGGCCCTGGCGCTGGAACCTGAGTACCTGGAAGCTATGCTCGGCAGGGCCAGGGTTCACAGGCTTAACAAAGAGCCTAAAAAAGCGGAAACGCTGTACAACAAAGCCATAAGCCTCTACCCCGGGAACCCGAGCGTCTGGCACGACAGGGCCCGGCTCTACAGGGGGCAGGGCTATCCGAATCTGGCGCTTGAGGATCTGGAGAAGGCCAAGGCCCTGGCGCCTGAGGACTACTGGATTGCCATTGACCGGGGGAACGCGCTGCTGGATATGGGGAAAAAGGAACCGGCTCTGGAAGAATACCAGCGGGCTATCAGCATAGATCCTGCCGAATTTCTGGCTTACGCCTATACGTCAGGGATAAAAGACGACCTTGGAGACATCGACGGCGCCGGGAAGGATTACGAGATCCTCGCAAAGCTCAAGCCCGATTACCCCTACGCTTTCGAGGGCCTTGGATTCCACAAGATGAAGGACCGCCAATGGGCAGAGGCGCGCAACGCGTTTATGGAAACCTACCGCCAACTGCCCAACGACTGGTGCTACGCCCTGCTGGCTGCGGTAAACTGGATGAAGGCCGATAACGTCACAGGCCCCAGGCAGTTTCTGAACCAGGCTATGGCAAAGGTCAAACGGGACACTATAGAATACTACATGGTCCGGCTGTACTACGATCTTTCCGGAAGGGTTTACGCTGGTGAAAACGATATGCTCCAGCGGGTAGATAAGGAGAAAAACATCGTTACCAAAGCGCGGATGATATTCTATCTGGGCCACTACTTCGATATCCGGGGGAATCAAACCCTGGCGGACAAGTATTTTACCCAGTTCAGGGAGATGGACTGCCAGACCTTGCCGGAATGGCGTTTCAACCAGTGGACCCTGGAAGAACGGGGCATTGCGGCATTCTGATGAACGACACAAGAACGGTTATAGACCTTGGAAACAGGCAGATAATCCTTATCGGCACCGCCCATGTGTCGCAGGAAAGCATCAATGAGGTACGCCGGGTAATAAGGGAAGAAAAGCCCGGTATGGTCTGCGTCGAACTGGACGCGGGCCGTTACGCGTCAATGTCCCAGAAAGAAAACTGGGAAAAACTGGATATGGTCAAAGTTTTTAGGGAACGCAAGGGCTTCCTCCTTATGGCGAACCTTGTGCTTTCAGGTTTCCAGCGCCGTATGGGCCTGGGCCTGGGGGTAACGCCTGGGGAGGAAATGAAAACCGCCCTGGACACGGCTGAAGAACTGGGCATCCCCCACAGCCTCTGCGACCGGGAAGTCCATCTTACCCTGCGCAGGGCCTGGACCCGCTGCGGCTTCTGGAACAAGTGCAAGCTCCTGGCTTCCCTTTTATCCGGCGCCTTTACTACCGAAAAGATGAGCCCTGAGGAGATCGAAAGCCTCAAAAACCGCAGCGAGCTTGACGGCATGATGGAAGAATTGGCCTCGTATCTTCCGCCTGTAAAGGAAACCCTCATTGACGAGCGGGACCGCTACCTGGCGGCGAAGATCTGGACCTCCGCCAACGACAGCGGCCCGGACGGAACACAAGCCGGCCCGAGCCGTGTTGTAGCTGTAGTCGGCGCAGGGCACATGAAAGGCATACAGACGCATCTGGAAAAAATCAGCCGCAGCGAGGAAGACGCCGATGTTTCGGCGCTGGAAAAAACGCAGTCCCAGGGCTTTCTCTCAAAAATAGCAGGCTGGGTTATACCCCTTGCCCTTGCGGCTCTCATCATCCTGGGTTTCTTCCGGTCAGGCGCCGAAGTAAGCCTGGCTATGCTGCTCCGCTGGGTGCTCTGGAACGGTTCCCTTGCAGCCCTGGGAACCCTTATCGCCTTAGGCCACCCCCTTTCCATCCTGGTGTCCTTTATCGGCGCCCCGATAGCAACGATTAACCCCTTTATCGGCGTTGGCATTTTTTCGGGAGTTACCGAAGCAAGCCTGCGCAAACCCAGGGTCGCAGACGCCCAAACCATCGCCGAAGACGTAGGCACCCTCAGGGGCATCTACCGCAACCGCATCACCCGGGCGCTTTTGGTCTTCTTTCTCTCCTCCCTGGGAGGCATGATCGGCAACTTTATCTCAATACCGTCTTTAGCAGGGCTGTTAGCCAAATAGGCCGGAAAAGCCTAATAAAGAAAAGGAGTTTTCAATGACAGGCAAGGAACGGATGAGCCGGATACTCCGGCACGAGCCGGTGGACCGGATCGGGTTATACGAGCACTTCTGGGGGGACACCCATAAGTCGTGGCAGGAAAAGGGCAAGATCGGCGAAGGGGTCTCTTACGCGGACCATTTCGGATTTGATATGGACGAGTGCTGGGCCTTCAATACCATGGCGGATCTGGATTTCAAAAGCCAGGTCATCGCGGAAACCGAAGACACCGTTACCTGGCTCGACGGCAACGGCGCGGTTTTGCGGCGGCATAAGCTTCACGATACAACGCCGGAACACGTTGATTTCCGGGTCAAAGAAAGGGAACAGTGGGAAAGTTCCATCAAGCCCCTCCTTACCCCTGAAAAGCGGCGTATCAATTTTGAAAGCTACCGCAAGGCAAAGAAAGCCGCCGCTGACGCGGGCCGTTTCTTTGTGTGGAGCGGCGTCAATGTTTTCGAGTGCATCCACCCCATGTGCGGCCACGAAAACATGCTCATCGGTATGGCTGCGGACCCCGATTGGGTTCTGGATATGTCCATGACCTACGCCCGGCTGACGGTGGAACTCCAAAAAATCCTCTTTGCCGAGGAAGGACTGCCTGACGGTATATGGTACTATGAAGACATGGGTTTTAAGCTCCACCCCTTTATGTCCCCGGACATGTACCGGGAGCTTATCAAGCCGGCCCATGTTTACACCTTTGATTACGCCAAATCTTTGGGCCTCCCGGTTATCGTTCATAGCTGCGGTTTTGTCGAGCCCCTGCTGCCGGATATGATCGATGCCGGCATGAACTGCCTGCAGGTTATCGAGATCAAGGCGGGCATGGATCTGCTCAAGCTCCATAAACTGTACGGCGATAAAATTTCGTTTATGGGCGGTATTGATGTCCGGGTATTGTA
>JAITEW010000181.1 GCA_031281855.1 Treponema sp. | reverse complement strand
TCTTTCTGGATACCGATGAAGGAAGCCGGAACCGCGATAATGACGATAAAGACAAGGGAAAACAGGGCCAGGTGAAAGGTTACCGGCAGCCGTTCGAGAATCAACGCCGAGATTTCGGAACCCCGGAAACGGGACGAAGCGCCCAGATTCCCGGTGAGAAAATCCTTCAGCCAGCCCAGGTACTGAACCGGGAGGCTGCGGTCAAGGCCGAGTGCCGCCCGGTAGACTTCAAGCTGCTCCTCGGTGGCGTCGGTTCCCAGCGCAAGAATCGCCGCGTCCCCCGGCACAATGCGAAAGGCCAGAAAGGTGAGGAGCGAAACCAGAAACAGGGTCAGTACCGTTACAGCCAGTCTTTTCCCGATAAAGTACATCGGTTTGCGGGTTTAATTACCCTGGTAAATAACTGAAAAATCAATTACGTTGAGAGGGTAGTTCACTACTCCCCTGAAATTGTTCCTGAAAACCTGGAAACTCATAATGTCCTGAATGTACACCGATGCGGCGCTTTCGGAAATGATCCGCTGGGCTTCCCTGTACAGCGATGCCCGCCGTTCTCCGTCGGTTTCCGCCAGGGCCGCCGCATATACCTCGTCGTAGCGCGGGCTGTTGAAGCTGATAAAGTTGCTCCCCGACGTGGAAACATAGCGGCTCAGGAAACTCCGCGGCGACAGGGGTACGGATGACCCGTCAAAGGAGATGACGGTAGCTGTGTACTTCCGGCCCCGGTACACGTCGGCAAGCCATGTAGACCAGTCCACCAGGCTGATGGTTACGCCGATGCCGATTTCCGCAAGCTGGTTTACCAGCACCTGGGCTGTATCCACGTGCATACTGTAATTGGAAGGAACCGTTATCTCCAGGGGGAAACCGTTGGGGTAGCCCGCTTCCGCAAGAAGGCTTTTGGCCTTAGCGACGTTAAGAGGGTAGGGGTCTTTCAGGGAGGGTTCGTAGGCGTTTTTAAGGCCCGGTATGAGGGGGCTTCCCGAAGGCTCGCCCTTGCCGAAGAACGCGATGTCGATGATTGCGGGAATGTCCACCGCGTAGTTGACAGCCTGCCTCACCCTGATATCGTCAAGGGGCTTAACCGCGTTGTTGAGGGCAAAAAGCTGTACCATGTTGGAATACCCGGTGATTACGTTAAACCGGCTTTGATCGATCTGCTCGATAACCGTACCCGTAACCGTCGCCGCGTCAATATTCCCTCCCCGGAGGGCAATGGGAATGGAATCGCTCCCGGCCAGGAACACCACGGTTACCTTGTCGAGGGAAGGAACGCCGGGCTTCCAATAATCCCGGTTCTTCACCAGCGTCAGGGACTGCTGGGGGGTATAACTTTCGACTTTATACGGCCCCGTGCCGATGGGGTTCCTGTTGCGATCCGGGTTGTTTTTGGGCACTATGCCGATAGTAAGATATGGAAGGAATTCGGGATCCGGGTTTTTAAGGGTGATTCTGAGTTCCCGCCCGCCTGATACCTCAATTTTGTCAATATCCGAAAAACCCGTGTACCGCGCTTCTTTCGCGGTATTGAGGGTAAAAACAGCGTCTTCCGGCGTAACCGGGCTGCCGTCGTGGAACCTGACCCCCTGCCTGATGACGAAGGTGTAAACCAGGCCGTTCTGTTCCATACCGAAGGATTCCGCCAGGGCCGGAACCAAACTGCCGTCGGTATCGGGCTTTACAAGTCCTTCGTACACGTTAAAAAGAATGCTTCGGCTGTCCGCGGTGCTCCCTGAATCCAGGGGATCCAGCACCGCCACCTCCGTAGCCAGCCCGAAACGGAGTTCCCCCCCGACCCGTGCGGTTTCCCTGCTTGCTGCCGCAGGTAAAGAACCTGTTACCGCTAAAATGAACGCCGCCGCCAATGCCGCGGTCCCCGGTGTATGCCTCTTGTGACTGTACATTTCGATCCTCCTCATAAGGTGCCCCTCTCGATTTGCCCTGAGCCTGTTCCAAAACCCGGTTGGTTTTGGCCAGCCTCCTAAGTATAATTATATAAAGCCTCTCCTTCAATGGAGAAACGTTTATATACGGTTAAAATACGGTTAAAAGTACGTCAAACCTGTTTCAAAACTGAAGTTTTGGAACAGCCTCTATATATATTAATATTATATGTTTAATAGGTTAATCAAGCAGGCTTTGGAATAAGCTCAGGTTAATCAAGCGGAATTGTTGCGCCGCCTTCAAACTCCCGCCGGCAGGCCGGTCCTATCAATCCGGGGAATTCTGAAATCCCATCCATATTGCGCCATCTTGACACAAAATGGGTTTTTTGTTAGAGTGAAAATCTATAGGGAATCTCTAAAAACTTTAGTTTTAGGGCGCCTTATACTCTATAATACGCGAAGCGAGGTTGAAATGGCTGGACCTAGATTTAAAACGTCAAAGGCGAGAACCAGCCGGCGGCAGACAATCAATATGAAGCTCACTGCCCCTAACATGGTAGAATGCAGCAACTGCGGCAACAAGGTTCTGTTGCACAGGGTATGCCCAAAATGTGGTTTTTACCGGGGTAAACAGGTAATCCTTCCGGAGTCAAAGGTTTAAGGGAGTAAGAAATGGACGAACTTTTTGAAAAAATGAAGAAACTTATCGCCGACAAGCTGGAAGTGGACGCTGGGAAGATAACACTGGAAGCCTCTTTCCGGCAGGATCTCGGCGCCGACAGTCTGGACACCTATGAGTTG
>JAITEW010000066.1 GCA_031281855.1 Treponema sp. | reverse complement strand
GGACGGGGCTTGAGGCTGAAGACTTCTTTGGGCGTCAGAAGAGGGCTGTCGTAGCCGGCCCCGGGGATGCCGAAGTTATAGAAAAGTTTGAAAGCCTTGACCGGCATATTGGATGCCTGGGCGTTGTAGGCGTAGGCCTGCCGTTTGATGTCGGGGTTGCCGAAGCCGTCGGCGCAGTGCACCAGGCGGACCCTGCTGAAACCGGCGTTCACTTTTTCCCGGTTTGAGATCATGCGCCAGTTGAATTGATGGATTACCAGGAGCCGTTCCCCGGGGAGTTTGTTTTCGATGATGTAGTCTTCCATAACCCGCTGGACCTGGTTGATCTCCTCGGCGCTGACAGTGCCTATCTCTACCATAGGCTTGGTTGTCCGCCATTCGGGGTCCAGGGCGAGGTGGACATTGGGGTACTTGAGCCACGGGAGCATGCGCTTTACGGCGTCTATGGGATTGTAGCGGCCTATTTGGTGATCGATAAAAATGAGGATATCGTTGGCCTGGGCGTACTCGACATATTCCTTAAGGAGCGATTCTCTGATGATTCCGATTTCCCCTTCAGGCCACACAGTGCCGAAGATAATGTAAAACGCCTTGCGTATTTCCCGGCCCCCGCTGGCCGCGCGGTATTCACCGGCCAGAGCGCTGAGTTTTTCGTTCAGTTCTTCTTTGGAATAGCGGCCCAGGATGCCCATGTTTTTGGAATTAGGGTGCCCGTAGAACGCAAGGATATCATTGTTAAGGAGCAGCGATTCATTTTCGCTCTGCCTGGACAGGGCGGAGTATTCGGCTTCTGTTGCGGCCCAGTAAGGCCGGGCCGCTTCACCGGCGTTCCGGGCTTCCAGGTATTCGGCGAGATAAGCCCAGGGGAAAAGGGGCCTCTCTACCCTTCCGGCTTCGGTATCCGCAGAATAGGGCAGGGTATAACTCTGGGCGCCTGAAAAAGGGACAGCCCACAGCGCGAGGACAATACTGAAAACGAGTCTCAGGGACCGGCGTTTTTTTGTCCCGGAAAAGATCATAGTTCTTCATTATCGGCAGAAAAAGGCGGAAAAAAAATAAAAAAATGCAACCTTTTATGATTTTTAGACAACAGAGGCTGTTCCAAAACGTCAGTTTCCGGAACAGCCTCAACCCCAGTTTTTAGACGCTCTCCAGTTCCTTCTCCACTTCCTCAAGCCGCTTGGTAAGGGAAGCTATCGTGCGTTCCAGGCGGAGTTTTTCTTTTTCCAGGCTCACACGGGGTTCTTCGTTTTTTTGACGCGCCGCTATTTTTACGGTATCCGGGCTTTTGCCTTTAAGAAGCGCAGCCTCGGCGGTTTCGCGTTTTTCCTCGTTTGCTATGCCTGCCAGAAAACGCATGTTGTCCGCACCGGTTTCGGGGTTGAGATTGTACTGGTGCATGCGTATGGCCAGGTTGGCGGCGGTCCTGGGGATGCGGAGGACCCGGTCGATGTAGTCCTCCCAGCGGCCTCCGGCCTGGGTGCAGAGGTCGTGTGCCCTGAGGAGGAGCTTTCCCAGATCCTTTACCAGACTTCCGTTTTCCTTTAAGTATCTTTTCCGGATAAGTTCGGTGAGCTCTGTCAGTTCCTGTGAACCGTCAAAGACGTTTTTGTATATCTTCCGGGTTTCAGCCTTTTCAAGGAGATCATGGAGTATGGCCCAGAATTCCGCAGTGTGGGCTCTGGCGGAAAGCCGGCCCCCACGGGTGCAGGCGTGAAGATGATGGGCGTATTCGTGGATAGCCGTATAGAGCAGCAGGTTGTCATCAACCTTGCCGTCTTCGCGGGTAAAATTACGGTTATGGATGATAATTTCCCTGGTGTCCGGTTTATAAAGGCCGTTGACCTTTTTGCTTTTTTTGCCTGAAAAAACAAGGGAGAATTCCGTCGGTGCGTCTTCGATAGAAAGCAGTTTTTCCTTTACCTGATCCTGATTCATAGCTGTCTCCGTTTTAACCCAGAAAGCCGGTTTTTTCCAGCCCCAGAATTGCCGCCGCTGTGCAGGCGGTTTCGGTACGCAGGGCCCTGTCACCCATGGAAAGCCGCAGGAACCCGGCGGCTTCAAGCTTGTCCCGTTCAGCGTCGGACCAGCCCCGTTCGGAGCCCACTGCCAGCACTATGCTCTGTCCCAGGGCGTTTAAGTTTGCCAGGCTCCCTTCTGGCCGGACATTGTCCGCAGCGATAAGCAGGGGGCTCATGCGCTGCCGGAAATGGCCTGCGTGTTTGTCCGCAGACTTGTCTGTGGGCTTGTCCCATGGACGTTCCCCCAGCCATTCCTCAAGGCTCTCATAGGCTGAAAGCAGCGGGACCCTGGTGTCTCTGGCCTGAACCGCCCCTTCGATGAGCGCCGCCCTCGCGCCGCCGTCAGAAAAGAGCCGTGTATCCCGGTAGCTTTTTTCCCCCAAATCCGTCCCGATAAAGTCCACCGCCTCAAGCCCGAGATTGGAAAGATCCCTCAGTATGCGCCGTATCTGTATGGGCCTGGGAAAACCGACAACCAGCCGCACCGGATACCTGGGAGGGGGGGGGGTTTTAAGATCCAGGGTATAGAGTATGGAGCCGTCAAGCCGCACCGTCTCGATAATGCCGGTTCCGCGGTTTCCCCCGAGTATACCTGCCTCAAAACGGTCCCCGGCTTTTTTGTGCAGCACTTTGAGGAGATGGATGGTCCGTTCATCCCGCCTCCCAAGGGGCTTGCCCATTTCGTGGGGTTCAAAGAGGATGATGTTCACAGTACGAGTATAGCACAGTCAGGGATAAATGGGCATACGCTATAGGCCGTAGGAACGGAGTTTGTTGAGTATGGTTTTGCGGCTCAGGCCCAGCATCTCGGCGGCCCTGGTCCGGTTCCCGTTACACCGCGCCAGGCACTCAAGTATGGCCTTCCTTTCGATGTCTTCCATTGAGAGGGGTTTTGAGAGAGGCGCGGAACAGGTTTTCGTTTCAGAAAACTGCCCGCTCAAGACGGCCTGAGAAGGCCCGGTTTCCGTCAATGCCCCCGGAGCCCTGTGGAGATCGATGTCTTCTTCCCTTATAACGCTCCCTCCGCAGTAAATAAGGGCCCGTTCCAGGATGTTTTCGAGTTCCCTTACATTTCCGGGAAACGCGTATGATGTAAGCTTGTCCAGTACATCCTGGGACAGTTCGGGCTTGGGACGGCCCATCCTGGCGCACAGGCGGTTAAGAAGGTAGTCCGCAAGGCCCGGGATATCCTCTTTCCGCTCCCTTAGAGGCGGGAGGCTGATGCGGAAGACATTGAGCCGGTAATAAAGATCCTCCCTAAAGCGGCCTTCTTTTATCAGGACCTCGAGATCCCTGTTAGTAGCCGAGATGATCCTGGCGTTAATGGGGATGTCGCTGTTTCCCCCAAGGCGGCGGACCTTTTTTTCCTGAAGAACCCTGAGGAGCTTTACCTGGAGGGCCATAGGCATCTCTCCTATTTCGTCCAGGAAAATGGTCCCCCTTCCTGCCAGTTCAAACAGGCCCTGCTTGCGGGCAGCGGCGCCGGTAAAGCTTCCCTTTTCGTGGCCGAACAGTTCGCTTTCCATGAGCCCTTCATGGACCCCCCCTATGTTTACCGCCACAAAAGGCTCCCCTTTCCAGAGGCTCAGGGAATGAATTTCCCTGGCCGCCACTTCCTTGCCGGTCCCGCTTTCGCCTGTAATAAGAACGGTTACGTCAGTAGCGGCGATTTTTCCTATCTGCTCAGAAAGGCGCTTCATAACCGGGGTTTTACCGATCAAGGCGTTGTCTGTTCCTGCCGTGCGTTTTTCGGCTTCCAGGGTGTTTTCCCTGCGGCGGTCTTCCACCAGGGACCTTATCTTTATAATAAGCTCAGCGGGATCAAAGGGTTTTACCAGATAATCCCTGGCGCCGGATTTTAAGGCCCCTACGGCGTCCGGTATTTGGCCGTGTGCGGATATCATGATAACCGGGGCAAGGATACCGCGCTGCTGAATTTTTTCCAGACATTCCTGGCCGTCCATGCCAGGGAGCTTTAAATCCAGGACTATGGCTTCAAAGCTCTCGCGTTCAAGGTACTCCAGGGCTTCTTCGGCGCTTTCGGCCCCTTCGGAATCAATATTTTCCAGGCCGAGGTATTTTTTCAGCGATTCCCTTATGTTTTTTTCATCGTCAACAATCAGCACTCTCATGTTTTTACTCCTGAGTTCCCTGGGCGGTATATTCAGGAAGGATGACTTTCGCCTCAGCGCCGCATCCTTCACGGTTTTCTATGGTAACAGAACCCCCTGCGGCTTCGGTAAACCGTTTGCATATTGAAAGGCCGATTCCCGTACCGGCGCTCTTGCGGGTAAAGAAAGGATCGAATATGCGTCCCAGGTCCCCTTCGGCAACGCCGTTTCCGCGGTCGTATACCGTTGCTGTCAGGACGCCTCCGGACCGGGTTATGGAAACTCCCACTTCCCGGGGATCGCCTCCGCTTTCAAGGGCGTTCCGTATGAGGTTTTCAAAAACCGAACGGAGCCTGTCGGGATCGGCAAATACTATCCCGTCTTTTACGGATGAATTCAAAATGATGTCCCTGCTGCAGAGCCTGGCGCCGGTATCGGCAATAAGATCGTACAGGTTTACAGGCGCCGGGTTTCCTTTTCCTTCCCTGAGATAATCGTTGACCCTGTAGGTCAGGGCCGAAAGGCGGTCTACTTCCTCGTTTATAATAGCCAGCTCTTCGCGCCCTTTGCTGGAATACAGCTTGTCGAGGATGCCGGTTTGCAGGCGTATCGACAGAAGCGGGTTTTTTATCTCATGCGCAAGGGTGCTGGCCGCGGTCCCGAGGACCACAAGGTTTTTTTGGGCTTCGATCCGTTCCCGGTATTCCCTGTTCCGTATATAGAGGTTCCTGATGTAAAGTACCAGTATAAGGAACACGACAATGCACAAAGGCCCAAAGACCATCGTCAGGGCCTGGGTTCGCCAGTACGCCGGATGGGCGATGTCAATATAATAATACTTCCCCATTATCATGGAATTATAAAAACCCCAGGAGTTCTGGCGGCTTGCGGCGCGGCGCTGGTTGTTTTCTTCGGGTTCTCCGGGACTTACCGTAGCCTGAGGGCCCGGTTCCAATCCAGGCGGCCCCGGGGGCCCCCGGGGCTGGGGAGCGGGAATCATCTGCGGAGACGGCCCCCCCGGGGCCATGCGTCCTGTATGGAACACGAATTTTACCGAGTGTTTTTTACGATCCAAAATAACGAAACGGTTATTCCGGTTTACCGCTGTTTCGCGGCCCAAAAGGCTTTCGTCGAACACAGCCGGCGTCTCTCCCCAGCGGAACAGGGCGAGCAGGTCGGTATCGTAAACCGCGAAGCCCGTGATTCGTTCCCGCAGAATGCTGCTGGAGTTTATGGCTAATCCGAAATCATCGTAATCCCTGGAAATGGTAAGCAGGGTGTTGAGGATGCCTTCGTTGTCATTGTCCCTGATGAGCCTCGCGCGGTCGAGGAAATTGGCGAGCGTGAAGATCACCAGGGCCGAGAGGAGAATCCAGACCGTAAAAGCGGCTATCCAGGATGAAATTCCAACAGGCCTTTTCATAGCTTCATTCTACCTCCCCCAGGGCGGCCCGTACCAGCGCCGCGATTTCATCTTCTGATTCAAAAACCCCCAGGGTTCTCAAAGCCGAAAGTCCCGAAAGAAAGGCGTACTGGGAGCGGATAAGCTGGTTCCTGTTGGACCGCACCAGGGCTTCGGCGTCCGAGAGTTCCGAAAGGGAATTCCGGGAAAGCTCGTAGAGTTCCAGCACGTACTCGAAATGTTTCCCGGCGTAATCCAGTGCCCTGCCGGAAGAAAGAACCTGGCCGGCCTGGGAAACAAGGTTAAGGAGACCGGTCTGGATTTCCGTGTCCAGGGATTCCCCGGCGGTCCGCAAATCCAGGGCTGCCTGTTCGCTGGCCAGTTTTCGTTTTTCCACGTTAGCGGCAGTAACCCAGAAGTCCAGGGGTATGGAGCCGCTCAGGGAAAGCCGCCCCGCGGAAGGCTCAAGGCCGCCGGAGACGGAATAGTTGAGCCCTGTGGAAAGCGAGGCGCTGAGGGTGGGGGAATAGTCCCTGGCCGCGAGGCTCAGGTTTTTTTCGGCTATCGCCGAGTTGAGCCCCGCTTTGGCCAGCGCCGGGTTCCGGACCTCAATCTGCTTCTTCAGGGCGCCATAGAGCCGGTCCAGGCCCGGATCGTCCATTGCCGCCAGGGTCCTGATAAGGGGTTCCATGGCAGCGAAATCCACAGGTTCAAGTTCCGGGGTCTCCGCAAGGCCCGTCAGGTTTTTTAGTCTGAGCCTGCCCAGGGCGAGATCCCGCCTGGCCTGGCTGCGGGCTGTTTCCCGGCTTTCCTTTTCCGCCAGAGCCTGGAGGTAATCGGCGTCGCTCAGCATGCCACTCTCCCTCCGTATCTCCGCCATGGAAAGGCTTAAAGCAGCGGTCTCCAGGGAGCTCTCCGCCGCCTCCAGGGCGGCGGCCGCTTCAAGGACCGCGTAATAAGCCGCGTCCGCCGATTCCAGAACAGTGTAGTATTCGGCCAGTGCGTTCTGCCTTGCAACAGCGGTAGAGAGGGAACCGATGGACTTGAGGATGGAGTTTTTCCCCCCGTCCCAGAGTTTCTGGGAAACCCCGGCGCTGGCGCTGGCGCCGAAGGTATCCTTAAAAAGATTTTCAGGAACCCCGTTATTGGTCCACAGCGTCGCCGACGCGGAAGCTCCAAGGGAGAGTGAAGGCAGGCCGGCGTAGGCCTGGGTCTTTTCATCAAGAACGCCGCTCTGTACCGAAAGGTTGTGTTTTTTAAGGCTCTGGGAATTTGCCAGCGCCAGTTCCCTGGCCTGTTCCAAACTGAGGGTTTCGGCGTGAGCCAAAGCCGGAACCAGCGCCGCCAGGGTTATCAACAGAAACATAATTTTTTTGATTACCCGCATCATTCGTACCTCAACGCGTCTATAGGATAAAGGGCCGCGGCTTTGCGGGCAGGGTAAAAGCCGAAGAAGATCCCCACCAGTGCGGCGAATACCGCAGCGGCTATCACAATAAGGGGGTTTATGGCCGTAGGGACCGCAAAGACCCTCAGAACCCTGCAAACCGCCGCCGCCATGGCGATGCCGATTAAGCCCCCAAGGAGGCTTAAAATCACCGATTCCGCAAGGAACTGGAAAAGAATGTCCCGCTTACGGGCCCCTACGGACATGCGGATGCCGATCTCCCTGGTGCGTTCAGTGACCGATACCAGCATGATGTTCATGATCCCGATGCCCCCTACTATCAGGGAAACCCCGGCAATGGCGGCCAGCAGTATGGTAAGGCTCCTGGATGTTTCGGAAGCCATGTCGATAAGATCCGCGCTATTCATGATTTCAAAGTCCGCCGTGTCGGCGTCGGAGAGCTTGTGGGCTTCCCGGAGGATCTTTTCTGTTTCCTGCTGAGCCGCCTCCATGTACTGTTTGCTCACCACGCTCATGACGATGTTGCTGATGTTATTCGAATTGGCAAGCCTCGTCAGAGCCGTGTCCAGGGGGACCATGATGATATCGTCCTGATCCTGGCCGTTCCCGCCTGCGCCTTTTTTGGCCAATATGCCGATGACGGTGAAGTTATTGTTCCCGATGCGGACCTGCTGGCCTATGGGGTCCGCTTCGCCGAAAAGCTGGGACACGGTGGTGGCCCCCAGGACCGCCACCCGGTTCCGGCCGGTCAGGTCCTCTTCGTCAAAGAAGATCCCCCCCGCGATGTCCCATCCCCTGATGACAAAGTAGCCCGGTTCCACCCCCTGGACCTGGACGGACCAACTGTTCCCACCGCCCGAGACGGTATAGGACCGCTGGGTAAGCCCGGAAACCGCCAGGGCGTAGCTTGCCTCGGCCTTGACCTTTTCCGCGTCGGCTTTGGTAAGCCGGTTCGGTCTTGCAAAGGTCCCGGCGCTCTGTCCCGGCGCCATCCGCGCCATCATCCGCCTGGGCATGATCTGGAGGAGGTTGGTCCCCATAGGCGTTATGCGGTCCTCAATGGCTTTTTGGGCCCCTTCGCCTACAGCCATCATGATGATCACCGAGCCTACGCCGATGATTATACCCAGAGAGGTGAGGAAGCTCCGTAACCGGTTGCGGAAGATGGAACGGAAACAGGTCTGAAAAAGCTG
>JAITEW010000112.1 GCA_031281855.1 Treponema sp. | reverse complement strand
TGTTCATTCTTCTCGAACCAAGCCACATCCAGATATAGTTGGTAATTCCGTAAATAAAGGACATCCATAGCAGTATCCAAAACAGGCTGAAGCCTTCTGTGATAGTTCTTGAATGGGTGGCATAATGAAAAATTCCAAAATCCACGATAAAATACAACAAACCCGCCGCCAGGAACAACGGGGGTCCGCCGCATTGCTCACCTCGCGCATAGATTTACGACACTACGCACATTTGGTGGCCGCCACACTTGTGTGGCGAAGGTACTCCTGCGCTCCCGATCTGTCCGATTCCCGCATTGCGTTTATCCCATACGACAAACTACAGACACGTGCGTAAAGCGGTAAAACCGGGACTTGTTTCATCTTCGAATAGGGAGGCCTTCAGCAGGGCGGATCTTGTATCCTGGCTCCGGCTAATTGGGCGGCGGTTTCTTCCCATTTTTTAGTCTCCCCCTCAATCGCCGCGGTAATCCCGTCGAGTTTGAGCTTTACCGCCCTGGCCCGTTCCCCGCTGCTGTACACCTCAGGCCGGGACAGCTCCCTTTCCAGGCTGAGTTTTTCCCCTTCCAGCGCTTCCAGGGTTTTGAGGATCTCCCCTTCCTGCCGTTCAAGCCGCCGGATAAGGGTTTGCCGCTGTTTGTCCGTTTCCCGCCGTTCCGCCGCCGGGGGGGCCTCCTGTGCTGCCGGGGGCCGGCCCGGGGGGAGCCGGTTTTTTCCGGCGCCATTGTCTTTGTCTCCCACGACCGCGCTTTTATGGAAGCCCTGTCCACCAAGACCCTGGAGCTTGGCGGCGGCCGCCACCGTCTCTTCTACGGCGGCTACGGTTACTATCTGGATCGGATCAACAACGAGGAGGGGCAGGCTTGCGAAGCAAGTCAGCGCCTCCCCCCCGCCTCCGGGTGTGACGCCCCTGCCAGCGAGGTTCCGTCCCGCAGCGCCCCGCGTGTGTCCGCCGCAGAACTGCGGGAACAGGAAAAGCAGCGCCAGGCCCTTATCCGCCGTCTCCGGCGCCAGGAGGAAGAGATCCTCAAAAGCCTCGAAACCCTGGAAGCCGAAAAGATCCGCCTGGAAACAGAACTGAGCAAACCCGGCGTGTATTCCAACGGCGAAAAGGCCAGGGCGATAAAGGCGGAGCTCGACAAAACCACGGCGGCGGCAGCGGCCAAACTCACCGAATGGGAAGAAAAAGCGGCGGAGCTGGAAAAAACGAGCGCATCGATATCAGGGTGAAGGGTTCAATATGAAGTGTGGAGGGTGAGGGGTGGAGTTAAATGCGGAGGGTGGAAGTGTGTCGTTTGGGGGCTTTTTCGTTTAAGGCCACAGGTCCTGTAGTTTGATCGTACAACCCGGCAGGGCTGTAAGCGGGATTTCGTCGTTTCCTCCCGCGATGCTCGTTATGCAGCGGCCCTGGTCAAAGATGTGGATTTCTACGGTCTTTTCTTCCCCGTCCACCACCCAGTATTCCTTGACTCCCGCGGCAAGGTATTTTTTGAATTTCAAGAGCATTTCGTGCCGGGTGTTGGAAGGCGAAAGTATTTCAACAACCATATCCGGCGCGCCTTCGCAGCCCGCCTTTTTGATTTTAGAAGGGTCGCAGATGACCACAATATCCGGTTCCAGAAAGGTATCGTCCTCAAGATCCTCCCGAGGAAAGAGCCTGACCCCAAAAGGCGCGGGAAAAACCTTGCAGGGTTTTCCCCGTAAGAACTGCCACAACTGCCCGGCAAGCTGCATAAGGATGAGCTGATGATTGCTGGCCGGCGGGGCCATCATAAACAATTCGCCGTCAATGATCTCCGCGTTGATATGTTCATCCATTTCCAGGATATCCGCATAGGTATAAAAGTCGTCTTCTCTCAGTGCGTCTGCCATATCTTAATAGTATACTGCCCGGTTCTAAAAGCGCAAGGGGATGACGGCATATACCCGGCGGGCCTGAGCATACCGCCGTTTTTATATTCATTTAACATAATCCTCACGAAATTTTAACATAAATACGCAGAATAAATATAATGGATTTATACCGGGAGGCATGAGGATGAAGGTTTTCAAGTCAGGCTGTTGGTACGTTGCTCTGTTGTCCCTTGTTCTATCGGGTTGTACAAATAATGAAAAAACATCGTTCGATGTTACTATCTCCCGGGACGGCAATACGACAACCCTGTCGGCAAAGGGCGGGGACGCCAAGAATTCGCTGCTCATTGTTTCAGGATCCGAAAACAGGGAATTGGAGTTTTTGCTGGAAGATTTCTGCGCTCAAAACGGCGCGGCAATAACCATTAGCTATATGGGTTCCCTGGATATCATGCGAATTTTAGAACAGGGAGGCGGGAGCTACGACGGCGTCTGGCCCGCCAACAGTATGTGGATTTCCCTGGGGGATACCTCGTTCAAGGTGAAGCACGCGGCCAGCGTCTATCAGAGCCCGGTGGTATTCGGGATAAAAAAGAGCATAGCCCGGAACTTGGGCTTTCAGGCCCGCGAAGTTTCGGTCAAAGATATTCTTGCGGCCATACAGGAAAAGAAACTCACCTTTTGCATGACCAGCGCGACCCAGTCCAATTCCGGGGCCTGCGCCTATATCAGCTTTTTGTATGCCCTTCTCGGCGGCCCGGAAATGCTAAGCGCCGGGGACCTGGACGACCTGGCCTTACAGCGGTCGGTCAGCGAACTGCTCAAGGGTATTAACCGTTCCTCGGGCAGCTCCGACTGGCTAAAGGATCTGTTCCTGGCATCGGATTACGACGCCATGGTGAACTACGAAACC
>JAITEW010000072.1 GCA_031281855.1 Treponema sp. | reverse complement strand
AGATGAGAGAGCTGACAGCGCCGCCGGCCGCGGCGAGGCATGTGGTTACGCTTACCCGGGCAATGTTGAGGCCGCTCCAGATCCCGCCGCCGCCTACAGTGGCGATACCCGTGGACGCGGCGTTGAAACCGAACCAGCCGAAGAAAAGCAGCAGCGCTCCCAAGGCTGCGTAGGGGATGTTATGGCCCGGGAAGGCCTTAACCGTTATCCCGCCGTCAGCGCCTTTTACGTACTTGCCGATACGGGGGCCCAGCACAGCGGCGCCCATGAGAGCCGCCCAACCGCCTACGGAATGGACAACAGTGGAGCCCGCGAAGTCATGGAAACCCAGATTGGCGAGCCAGCCCCCGCCCCAGACCCAGTGGCCTGAGATGGGATAAATGAACGCCGAGATAAAGCAGGTGTAGATCAGGTACGATTTGAACTGGGTCCGCTCCGCCATGGCGCCTGATACAATCGTAGCCGCAGTGGCGGCAAAGACTACCTGGAAGAACCAGCTCTTGTAGAAGTTGCCGTTTTCGATAGTCAGCTCCATGGGGCCGTGGAAGAACTGGGACGTACCGATGACGCCGCCCGCGTCATTGCCGTACATGAAACCCCAGCCGATGGCCCAATACACGATTGCGCCGAACATGAAGTCCATCACGTTTTTCATGGTGATGTTCGTTGCGTTTTTCGCCCTCGTAAGGCCGGTCTCTACACAGGCAAAACCGATCTGCATGATAAAGACCAGTATGGAGCCGATGAAGAGCCACACCACATCCAGGGAGAATCCCAAACTCTCGATGCTTTCCTGGGCAAAGAGGGAAACGCCCCCTCCAAGCGCCACGAGAAGCAGAGCCGCGATAAACACTTTTTTCTGCACTTTTCTGTCCTCCTATTAAGAAGTAAATTGATACTTTATCTAAAGCAGGAAGCGTGCCAAGTAATACACGATTGCAGGGATCTCAAACGAATTGTTTAGATTTTTGTGATTTTTTCGCTGAAAAAAGCCCATCGGGGCTCCGGCGGCAGATAAAACACATTTTTGTATCTTTTTTTAGGTTTATTTTTGATTTATAGTATTCAGAAACTAATTAACTCTGAATTTTACAGGATATTTTCCTACGCAAATGTAGATTATTTTATCACATCCTACATTTTTGTCGCCCTGTAGAGCTTCCAGTTTATGCCGTAATGATGGACCCGCAGCCCCATCTGGCGCTCCGTAACCCCCAGGCGTCTGGCGGCTGCGGCCATATTGCCGTCCGACAGCTTCAGGGCCTCTACGATGAGCTCCTTTTCCAGCCTCGAAAGGGCCGCCTCAAGGGTGGTCGTCGGTTCGGTGTTGGTAGACGCCGCGGACTGGAGGCTCGGGGGCAGGTTGTAGGAATGGATCACCATATCCGTAGAAAGGATCACCGCGCGTTCGATACAATTTTCAAGCTCCCGGACGTTGCCGGGCCAGGAGTAGCTGGTAAGAAGATCGATAGCCGGAGTGGAGATCCGCTTGATAAGCTTGCCGTTCTTTTCGGCGTACTTCTCGGTGAAGTGATCCGCCAAGAGGACTATGTCGCTTTTCCGCTCCCTTAAAGGAGGGATATGAATGGGGAAAACGTTGAGCCTGTAGTAGAGGTCCTCCCGGAAACGGCCGGACCTGACCTCCTCTTCAAGGTTCCGGTTAGTGGCGGTAATAAGGCGCACGTCAACCTTGATGGTCTGGTTCCCCCCTACACGTTCCAGTTCCCGTTCCTGGAGCACCCTGAGCAGCTTCACCTGGATCTGGGGAGGAAGCTCCCCGATTTCGTCCAGGAAGATGGTCCCCCTGTGGGCCAGTTCGAAACGGCCCTTTCGCAGGCTGACAGCGCCGGTAAAAGCCCCCTTTTCGTGGCCGAAAAGCTCGCTTTCGATGATAGATTCAGGAAGCGCCGCGCAGTTGATCTTCACCAGAGACGCCCCTACACGCTTGGAAAGCCTGTGGATCTCCGCAGCCACCAGTTCCTTGCCGGTGCCGCTTTCGCCGGTGATGAGCACCGTGGCATCGCTGGGAGCCACCTGGAGGATCATCTCGTAGACCCCCCGCATGGATTTGTCGGTGCCGATAATGTCGCTTCCTGCGGCTATGCGGCCTCCGCCCTGGTTTTTCGCCTCCTGGGATACGGCGTCCGCCTCGCTGCGGTAACGGAACTGTTCCTCCATGATCCGTTCCCGCAGCTTCGCCGAATCGGCTATTATCGATGAAACTTTTTCGAGGAACGCCCGGTCCTGGGCCATCTTCCGTTCCCGGTCGTCGTCCAGGATACGGCGCTCGGCGTTGAGGGTCCCGATTACGGAGCCGCCTGAACGGATAGGCACGCAGTAGTAAGTGAGGCCCGCCATATCCTCGAGGGTGCGGTTTTTCGCCCTGTTGAGAAAGTGGGTTTCTTTTGACAGATCCGGCACCGTAATGGCGATGCCGGACTCAAAAACCCGGCCAACAAGCCCCTCTCCAAGGCGGTATATGCCCCGGGCCTTCTCTTCAGGCGAAAGCCCGTAGGCTTCCTCGATCTTGAGGAGCCCTGTGGCCCTGTCAAGGAGGGTTACCATGCCCCAGGTAAGGCCGGCCCTGGTTTCAAGGAGACTTAAAAGGGGCCCCAGGGCGGTTCTGAGTTCCACGTGTTTGTCAAAAGTACGGGCAATATCGAAGAGCAGTTCCAGCTCTTCCCGTTCCTGGGCGGCAGTATCCATAGAAAAGTTATACTACGTTTTTGTAGGAAAAACCAAGAGACCAAGGCTACATTTTTGTAGGCGCCGGATCATTCCCCTTTTACCGTTTTACCAGCGCCAGTATCCAGTCCTGAAACTTGTTAACCCTCGGGCTGCGCCAAACGCCTTTTTCATCAGGCTCGATATTCCCCAAGTCCTGCCGTTCCCCCTGGATGGGATCGAAACGGAAAGCCCTGTAGCGGTTTTTCTCAACTTTGAGGATATCGTTTTCACCCCAGAAGAAGCCCCCGAGGTAGGGCATAAAGATCACCCTGCATTCCCCCTCGACTCCCGCGGCGAAAGCGCCGTCCATGGTTTCAAAGGTGAAAGGCT
>JAITEW010000068.1 GCA_031281855.1 Treponema sp. | reverse complement strand
ATTCGTTAACAACGCATGGATTTCCATCCTGAACCTGGACCTCACCACATCCGCAGGCCCTATGGTCGCCGCTTTCGGCGGCACATCCGCTACATACCCCGACTGCCCAAAGACCCCGTGCAGCGAATTCTGCGCTATTGTCAACGGATGCAAGGTTACTATTCTTGCGTCCTGTTTGAGATAATCATCGATATTATCGGTCAAAAAATCATCCACAGGATCTATAAAAGCAAGGTGCCCTGTCCAGCCGGGGCTGGAATAACACGCGTCCGCCCCCCCTTCCCCGCATTCGGTTATCATTTTTGAATAATCCCCGACATTTGCGGTACTAGGATAATGCACGTTCTCCAGCGGCATACGCAGTTCGGACTTTATGGCGTACACAAAGTATTTCAGCATCGAATGGTCAAAGCCCGCCGTGTAGGTTTCGGGCGCAATGTTCCCATCCTGATCGGCCCATTCATCCATGGCGAAGATATGCACATTCCGGCAGTTTATTCCGTGGAGGTTGATGAGTTCCGCCACGGGACCGTAGGTCTCAGGCTCGGGGTTCCCCAGGATGAGGGTGAGTTTTTTGTTTTCCCGGTCCGAAGCGGCTATGCGGGTAAAGATATCGCCGATAACCACCGGGTGAGGGTTATGCATGACTTTTATTCTAAAATCAGGGTTGGAATGTTTTTCCAGATCCTTCCCGCTGATTTTCCGTACTCGTTCGCACACTTCCCGGTCCTTAAAGGGCACGAAGGGTGCGGGGATAAATTTGAAATCTGTCGCCGGATCCACTTTGATGTCTTTCATGATTTATACCTCATAACTTGTTCTACCTTGCGGTATACACATATCTTCTTTACTTTCCTCTGATTCATGATTTTATCTATCAAGATAGATAATTAAATGACATTTTCCTTTATATCATGTGTATATCAATATGTCAAGCATATTTTTCATTTAAGATGAAAATTTCTCAAATTTAACCCGGAAAAGGGGGAAATATAATAGTTGTACAAAAATTACTAAATTGCTATATTAAAGGTATAAAATCACTAAAGTAATGCATCCAGGAGATATTTTTACCCATGAGACCAACCGAAGCGGACAACATGCCTGAAAAAGGAGACCAAAGCTATCTGCGCAGCCGGAATACAGCCAGGATTCTGGAAACCCTGCGGCAGAACAAGGCTTTTTCACGAATAGATCTGGCCGAACAGACTAACCTGGACAAAAAGACGGTTCTGAACATCGTAAACGACCTGTTTGCCCAGGGGATGATCCGGATTATGTCCCGCCAGATCGACGGCGCCGGCAGGCCCAAGGAAATTCTGGGGATCAACGGCGATTACGGGCGTTACGCGGGGATTGATCTGGGAGGAACCCACCTTTCAGGGGTAATCGTGAATTTTGCGGGAGAACGGATTGCTTCCAACGATGTAGAGGTCCATAACGGCCTGGAACCGGATACGCTGATGAAGCTCTGCATCTATTTGATGAGAAATCTGCTTAAAGAAGCGGGGCTTAAAGAATATGACCTGAGCGGCATCGGTATCTCCTTCCCGGGCTTTGTGGCCTCCTCCCAGGGCTATGTGACGAGTGAAAATTTCCCCAGGTGGCAGAATATCCCTATTCAGGAAATGTTCCAGAAACGCTACAACCTGCCGGTGTGCGTGGACGACTGCAGCCGGCTCATGGCTCTGGCGGAACTGTGGTTCGGCAAGGGCCGGAATTGCCGGGATTTTATCGTCGCGGATCTGGGGTTCGGCATCGGCTGCGGTATCGTCATTGACCGGAAAATTTTTCGGGGCAGCGCGGGCAAAAGCGGCGAGGTGGGCCATACTGTGGTGGATGTAAACGGCCCCCCCTGTACCTGCGGCTCCCATGGCTGCATTGAATCTTTCGCTGCCGGCTGGGCCCTGAGCAGGGACGCCCAAAGCATCATGCAGAAACATTCAAACACGCTGCTTTGCGAAACCAGCGGCAATTCCCCGGAAGGGGTGAATTTCAGGCAGGTAGTGCTGGCGGCCAACCTGGGGGATCTTTATTGCGCCGATTTATTGAAAAAAGCCGGTGAGTATATCGGCATCGGGCTCTCGAACGCCATCAGTTTTTTCAATCCCAGCCGCCTCATCATCGGGGGCCGGCTTATTCAGGATAACGAGATCATGATCCGGGCCATCACCGAAACAATCCAAATCAAATGCATGAAACAGATACTGGACGATGTGGAAATCACGGTATCCGAACTGGGCGGCAGCGCCTCGGCCTGGGGCGCCGGCGTCTCCTGCATACTGAACGCTGAGAATTTATTTATTACCGCCATGCAGAAACTCAAGGAGAAAGTAAAATAAGTGAAAGCCATTGTAAATACCAAGCTGGTTCTGATCGACAGCCTTGTCTGGGACGGGGCGGTGCTTTTCGACAGAGGGAGGATCGTGGATTTCGGCCCTGCTGACAAGGTAGTTATTCCCGAAAACTGCGAACGCATAGACTCAGGCGGCTTCTATACCGGGCCCGGTTTCGTGGACATCCACACCCACGGCGGCGGGGGCCACTGGTTCCACGAGGAACCGGAAGAAGCGGCGGCCCATTTTCTCTCCCACGGGGAAACTTTTATACTCCCTGCCCTCTACTTCAACCTGACCCAGGCTGAGTACCTCAGGGCCATCAGGGTGATACGTAAGGCCATTGAGGGAAAGAAGGGCGCCGCGCGGGCCATAGGGGGCATCAACATGGAAGGCCCCTATCTCAATCCAGCTTACGGCGCCGACAAACTCCATAATCCCTGGCAGGGCCCTATCGACAAAGCCCAATACCTCCCCATCCTCGAAGCGGGCAAAGGCGTTTTCAAAATCCATTGCATCGCCCCTGAACGGGAGGGCGTTGAAGAATACGTCCGCGACGCGGCGGGTCCGGGGATAGTCTTCTCCGTCGCCCACAGCGAGGCTTACCCCGACCGCCTGGAACCCCTGGTGCGTTACGGCCTCAAACTCATCACCCACTTTAACGACGCCACCGGGGCGGTAGTCCGTTATCCCGAAGTGCGGGGCGTGGGACCCGACGAGTTTTCGCTTTTAAAAACCGGCATGTATACGGAAATCATCTGCGATTCCCAGGGGGTTCATGTGGATCCCTGGATGCTCAGGATGGTTTTGCAGATCAAAGGCCGGGAACGGATCATCCTCATTTCCGACTCCACAGAATTCAACGGACCCGATCCGGTTACTTTTAAGGGCGCGCCGGATCTTAAATACGATTTTGACGAGCAGATCGCGGGATCTTCCCTTACCCTGGACGCAGCCTGCCGCAACATGATCCGGCACACCGGAGCGGGCATCTGCGACGTGTTCCGCTTCGCATCCCTAAATCCCGCAACGCTTCTGGGCATGGAATATGAAATCGGCTGCATACGAAAAAGCGCCAGGGCAAACTTCGTCATCACAGACGATATGATCGGAGTTAAAAGCGTGTATCTTGAAGGGGAAGAGGTCCTGTAAAAGTCTCTTTACAGCTAAACCCCTAACCCCCCAGCCTCACAAAAGCGTCTTTATAGGTAGCTTTGAAGCGCTGCAGCAAGGAGCCGCTTTCGCCCAGGTTCACAGGGCCGATGAGGATACGGTAAACCGGCTTTTCGGGGCTCCCGGCGCTTTGAACAACCAGGGGCAGGCTGCGGCCGATTTTGTTTATTTCCGTTTCCACAGACTCGGCTTTACTCAGAGCCGCGACCTGGACATAGTACCTGCCCCGTTCAAGGCTGGCGATAACCGGCACCGAGAAGGTTCCGCCTGCCGGAGGCAGAGGCGCCGCTGACGGCTGGGCCTGTTGGGGCGCGGCAGGCTGGGACGGCGTCTGAGGCGCTGCCTGCTGAGGCGGCGGCGCAGGAGCCTGGGACTGCCGTACAGGGGGAATAATAAGGGACGGATCGATAATATACTCCCTTTCAGCCTGCTGGCTTGGCCGGGCGGCGCCTAATACATTGGCAGGATCAATAGCCGGAGCCGGCCCGTCAGGGGCCCTGGGTTCCGCAGGTTCCAGGGCGTATTCATAATCACCGTCTTCAGGAGGGGTCCACACCAGTTCCGGGCCTGGTTCGGGGACTACGCCGCTGCCGGAAGCATCACTGGCGGCAATTTCGGGAGCCACGGTTTCTTCAGGCGGCGCGGCAGGTTCTTCAGGCAATGCGGCGATTTCTTCAGGCGCAGGAACAGTTTCTCCGGCCAAGGCCACGGTTTCTTCAGGCAATGCGGCGGCCTCTTCAGGCAGCGCTGCGATTTCTTCAGGCGGAACAGCGGTTTCGCCGGGCAGGGTGGCAGGTTCCTCGGGCAGCCCGGCGATTTCTTCGGTTCCGGGGCTGCCTGGTTCCGTCAGGCCTTCTTCTTCCAGCAAATCGGGGTTAATGCCTTCAGCGGCAGCCAGGGCCGCAGGATCGTGATCGGGATCGCCTGAAGAACTGAGGCCCTCGGTAAAGCGCGAGAACGCAACAGGATCCGCAGGCTGGTTCATACGTATCCTGCCTATGGAACGGGGCTGGAGCCCTACAGCGTCAGCGGCGTCCCTGGAAAGAACAGCCAAAAGGCCGGGCGTTTCAAGGCCCCCTGCGACGATAACCCGGATAGTACGGCCGTTTTCAAGGTTCGTTACATCCACAACAGTGTTCCGCGGAAAGGAATTGGTCGCCGCATAGTAGCCGTTTTCCGGAAGATCCCCTCCTGAGGAAGCCGAAGCGGCGCCTTCCCAGACCGAAGCGTTTACCAAGAGCAGCAGGGACGCGGTTATTCCGAAAGCAATACCTGTCTTTTTCATACTTTACCTGTCCTTCAAATGGGGTAGTACCGCCCTGGCCGCTCCCTGGGCGCGGGCGTATTCTTCATCAAAATTAGCGCTGGTTCCTGCGGCAAAACGCTGCTGGTAGACCATCTTTCTCCCTGCTACAGTAAATAGTTTAAGGGAAACGTCCTGGGGTATAAAAGTCCCGTCTTTGTTCCGGTAATCCAGGAGGATAAGAACGAGGTATTCCGCCCCTCCTTCGGAAGCTTCCGCAAAATCAGACAGGGCTTCGTCCGGAATATCCCTGACCGGGGGTTTTTCCAGCCTCAGGATGGTTCCGTTGCTTACAATGTGGCCGGCATCGAAAAACACCCCCATAAGCCCGTCTTCCCAGAGGGTGGAATACTCCCCTGCGAAACTTTCCTGCTGTAATCCGGTTTCAATCACCAGGAAAGAGACCATGGAAGCCGAAAGGGGAAAGGCCAAAACAGTTGAAAATGCCAGCAAAACCCCCAGGCGTTTTAATATCATTCGTATCGCTCCTTGAATGCGTAACTGGAAAACACAAGCTGAGAACGCAACAGGTTCCTGGTTCTCCATTTACAGTTTCGGCATAAAAGGTTTTAATCTTAATCCATGAACTACTACGCCCTCCAGGTCAAAACCAGGGGAGAGGAAAAGTATATCAAACTTTTCAAAGCCCTTCATCCTGAGATTACGGTGCCGGTTTATTTTCCCCAGCGCGCCCTTGATATACGCAGAAGGGGAAAAATAATCCACACCAAAGCCGCTGTTTTTCCGGGTTATATTTTTATCGAGCTTGACCGGGACGACAGCATTCTTAACCACCATTGGGCCTTCCGGCGTACCGAGGGGTTCTACCGCTTTCTGCGGTCCAATCAGGACATAGTCCCCCTGGCTGACCGGGATCTTGAGATGGTTCTCCATTTTATCAAGCAAACAGGGTCCATAGCCGGTAAATCCAGGGTAACGTTTGACGAAAACTCTAAAATCGTTGTCATCGAAGGCCCCCTTTCAGGACTTGAGGGAAAGATAATAAAGGTCGATAAAAGAAAAGGGAGAGCAAAAATAAAGCTGGATCTTTATGACGATTCCTTTACCATCGACCTTGCGTTTGAAGTTCTGGAAACAGCGCCGCAAAAGTAAAGAG